>SKPU01000114.1 GCA_007119335.1 Syntrophomonadaceae bacterium | reverse complement strand
TGCATCCCTTAAATTAAGAAAGCGGGTCCCCTTGACGACCCGGCCGTCTTGCACATCCAGACAGGGAATTATTCTCTTTGCCAGCATAACTTTGATCTCCTTAAAATCCGGTCTTTATCTGCCGATTCCCGGCTATTATCTTACCAAAATTACTGAGCATTTGCAAACCTGCCTGACCGCTCTTTTCCGGATGAAATTGAACCCCGTAAAGATTGCCTCTGCAAACCGCCGAAGTAAAAGAAATTCCGTAATCGGTCAGGCCGAGAATGTAATCCTTCTTTTCCGGGAGGGCATAATAAGAGTGGGTAAAATAAAAGTAAGCCCCGTCATTCAAGCCTGCAAAGAGGGGATGTTTACAAACCGGGTTCACCTTATTCCATCCGACATGGGGAACCGGCAGTCCTTGCGGGAAACGTTTAACTTCTCCCGGGATAGCATTCAAGCCTTCATCCGGCTGACTATTGCTGCTCAGGCTGGACTCCTCGCTTTTGGAAAAAAGAAGCTGCATGCCCAGGCAAATCCCCAGGAAAGGTTTTCCGGCCGCTATAACATCCTGCAAAGAAGCGGTTAGTTTCTTCTTGGAGATTAAGGAAGCAGCATGGGCAAAAGAACCAACTCCGGGAAAAATAATAGCGTCAGCTGAAGCAATAACCTGCGGATCATCTGAGATAACAGGTTCTAGAAAAACTTTTTCCGCTGCTTTGAAGATACTGCTTAAGTTTGCGCACTCACTATCTATGATTACCAGCGAAGACATCGGACACTCCTTTTTTTGCTTTAGTTTCCGATTCTATCAAAGCACCTATTTAGGATGCTTACAAGTTCATTATACACGATTTAAATGAGATAAGTATATTTCATTTCATAAACCTTGAACAGTCCGTTTTGATTAGATCATTGGCTGGCAAATTTCACAGAGTAACCTGCTTCGAGTTCCCAGAACATATCTCCCAGCGTTCTGATTCCAAATAGGATATCTTCGATGCAGGGTTGGCTAAAAGAGAACCGCGCGCTATGCAGGTCGCCGTCATTGCTTGAAAACCCTTCTTCATGCACAAAAGGCACATTCTGCTGCAGAGCCAGGTCAAGCAATTCTTTGCTGGCCGGAGCAGGGCCTTCTGTATCCATCTTAATGCCCACTGTGACACCGCCATAAGATTTAAAAGCGCTCATGCCGCCGATATATAGAGAGCCTGCCTCTTGATAAAAGAGAAGAGCAGATTACCGCGGTACCACTCTAGTTGTCCACATTTAAAACGCTAAATATTGAACCTCTCGTTAAAACTAACGGTATTGCAACCGGCTGCGCTTAAAACTATAATAATCTTTCAGCCCAGCAGCTCCGGGGCGGCTTATTGCTTAGACTGCCGGGGGCTTTTCCAGCTACATAAGCCCTTCTCTGGACGGATTGTCAAAGGTTTTGTCCCCTTCAAAGCCTTTTTCTATGATATTATTGTGAGACAATAACAGATGTTAAAGGATAATACAAGGGCTATAGCAAAATAATATGGTGGTGATTAATTGATAATAAATTAAGATGTGGAGGGATTACAATGTCGAAACCGGAAATGCGTTCTTGCCTGCAGGTTATTAAACCTTATCAACCCGGGAAACCAGTTGAAGAGGTTGAAAGAGAGCTTGGCTTGAAAGGTGTTATTAAAATGGCTTCCAATGAAAACCCGATGGGTCCTGCACCTCTTGCCGTAAAGGCAATGCGGGAAAAAGCCGATCAAATGCATATTTATCCGGATGGCAACGCTTATTACCTAAAAAATGCCCTGTCAGCAAAGCTCGGTGTTTCACCGGATCAACTCGTCTTTGGCAATGGATCAGATGAACTTATTTCATTCTTGACCCTGACCTATATCAATCCGGGAGACGAGGCGATCATGATCAGCCCCAGTTTTTCTGAGTATGTCTTTGCGATGCGCTTAATGGGTGGAGAAATTCGCAAGGTCCCTTTAAAAGAAGGGAGCTTTAAATTTGATCTCGAGGGTATTTTAAACGAGATCAATGAAAAAACCAGATTGATATTTTTATGCAGCCCCAATAATCCAACCGGAACAACCATTTCCAAAAAGGATTTGGCCGGTTTCGTTGAAAAGATTCCTCCAAAAGTAATCCTGGTTTTGGACCAGGCCTATCATGAGTTCGCCACTGATCCTGAACATCCCGACGGAATGGAATACATTAATGAAGGGTATCCGGTAATTTCATTAAGGACCTTTTCAAAGATTTACGGACTGGCCGGGCTGCGCATTGGTTACGGAATCACTATACCGGAAATTGCCGCTGACATAAATCGGGTTCGTGAGCCATTTAATGTTAACGCTATGGCCCAGGCAGCTGCTATAGCCGCCCTCGAAGATAAAGACCACCTGGAGCGCAGCCGTCAGATGGTCAGCTCAGCACGCAAACAGTTAGCGGCAGGTTTTGCAGAAATGGGTCTTAAAGCTGTACCCGATCAGGCTAATTTCTGCTTTGTTGATGTCAAGGTTGATTCTCGAATGGCTTTCGAAGCTTTGCTCAAAAAAGGGGTAATTGTTCGGACCGGTGATATTTTTGGATTCCCGACCCATCTGCGGGTAACTTACGGAACCGGTGAACAAAACAAACGGTTTCTCGCTGCACTGAAAGAGGTTCTCCAAGAATTGCGGTAAAATTGTTCAGGTGATATTAGGTGGTGTAATGAAGGTAAGGCAGGTGTCGCCGTATCTTTTTTCCCTGGTCACAGGGAAATCTTCAGTCCACTGCCGGTTCTTAGTATCATGCTCAACAACAAGCAGACCGTTTTGATCGATGACTTGATAGCTAAAAATGCTCTGGACAACCCGGGCAATATCCTTGCAGGCATAAGGCGGGTCTAAATAAACCAGATCCGCCTTGAATCCCTCCCGGGCCAGTTTAAGCACTGTTTTTTGAGCATCGACCGGAATAAGCCTTGCTTTTTCTGTCAGCCTGGTTTTATTAAGGTTTTCTTTGATTAAAGAGATGTTTTCTTTTTTATGATCAACAAACACACAGGCCCTGGCACCCCTGCTTAATGATTCGATACCAATCGCTCCGCTCCCGGCATAAAGATCAAGAAACAAAGATTCATTAATACGGAGGCCCAGCATGCTGAAAAGAGCTTCTTTAACCCGGTCAGAGGTCGGTCTGACTGCCATGCCTTTTGGAGTTTTTAGTCTGGTCCCTTTTGCCGACCCGGCGATTACCCTCAACTGAAAACCACCCCTGTCAAGAAGTATATCAAAAAACTGCAGTTCCGGAGAAATTTAGTGATTAATTGTGGTTAAGCTATCCAAGCCCTGATTTAAAAGCATATCATAAAAAGCCCCCGCGCAAAGTTTACCGGGGGAAAAATCAATCAGATTGTTAGGCAGCAATAAATCAATCAGTTTTTTTTACAGTTAGCACATCAACATTTTTTGCCTGGTGGACAACAGCGCTGCTTACACTGCCCAAAAAGATTTTTTTCAATCCGCTAAGTCCCCTGCTGCCAATAATAATCATGTCAAAGTCTTCTTCGCAGGCTACTTCAACTATAGTCCTGGCGGGGTGGCCTTCTTTAAAAATAGGCCGGGCCTTGATGTTGTTTTTTCCCAAGAATTTCAGAGCATCATCTAAAATCTCATTTTTTTGTTCTTTATGATCTT
>SKPU01000133.1 GCA_007119335.1 Syntrophomonadaceae bacterium | reverse complement strand
TAACATAACCTTAGGGCCGGCCGATCCCCAAGCCGGGATCCGCATTCAGATCTAAGGAGGCAAAACCCTTTCTTTGGTAGAGCGGGTAGGCCGCAGCAGCAATCATGGCCGCGTTATCGGTACACAGCTTAAGGTCCGGGTAGTGCAGGGTAACCGCGGGCAGGCTTGCCCTCAGGCGCTCCTGCATGCGCCGGCGCAGGTGGCTGTTGGCAGCTACTCCACCGGACAGGAGCACCGTTTGGGCCTCCAGATCTCTGGCAGCAGCAATTGTTTTTTCCACCAACACTTCCACCAGCGCTTCCTGAAAAGAGGAAACCAAGTCGGGCATGTTGATCTGCTCACCACGGCGGCGGGCGTGGTAGAGATGATTGATTACAGCAGTCTTTAAGCCGCTGAAACTGAAATCATAGGGACCGTCATTTCCGAGCCAGGCCCGGGGAAAATCAATAGCCGCAGGATTACCTTCACGGGCCATTTTATCAATCAGCGGCCCCCCGGGATATCCTAATTCAAGGACCCGGGCAACTTTATCAAAAGCTTCGCCGGCTGCGTCATCACGGGTCCGGCCAAGTGATTTTATAGCTCCCGACTCATCGATCAGGAGTAATTCACTGTGTCCGCCCGAAACGATCAGGTTCACAGCCGGGTAGCTAATGACCGCCCCTTCCAGCTGATTGGCATAGAGATGAGCTTCGAGGTGATTGACCGCCACCAGGGGCAAGCGGGCAGCGTAAGCGAGGGCCTTGGCCGTGGCCACCCCGATCAGGAGGGCTCCGACCAGGCCGGGTCCGTGGGAAACGGCGATGGCCTGCAGGTCTTTTAACTGAACGCCGGCTTCTTTTAGAGCATCGTCAATCAGGGGATTGAGCAGAAGGAGGTGTTGGCGGGAGGCGATCTCGGGCACTACTCCGCCGTAGCGGGCATGCAGTTCAACCTGGGAAGAAACCAGGTTGCTTAAGATCCTCCGGCCGTCTGCCACTACTGCGGCGGCGGTTTCATCACAGGAGGTCTCAATTCCCAGGATCAAAACCGGTGCTTCCTTCATCAGGACTCTCTCCCTTCTGTTCCGCTGATTCCTCTTGCCCAATTTTGTCCTGCTCATACTCTTTTTTTACACTCTCGGCCCAGTTCTTCTCCGGCAGCTGCAGATCATGTAAAGTCATAATCAGGGCATCTTCGTCGGAATAGTATGATTTCCGCCGGCCGTGAACTCTAAAGCCCAGTTTTGAATAAAATTTGCGGGCATCGTAGTTGCTCGGACGCACTTCTAAGGTCATGCGGCGCGCCCCAAGGAAAATCACTCTTTTGATCAGGGTCCTGAGCAGGCAGCCGCCAATTCCGCAGCGCCGATAACCGCTTTCTACGGCCAGGGTGGTGATATGCGCTTCATCTAAGACCAGCCAGGATCCGATATAGCCGACTACTCTCCCGTCCAGGCGGGCTACCAGATAAATGGCCAGGCGGTTTAATTCAAGTTCACTCCGGAAAGACTGCAAAGACCATGGATCTTTGAATGATTCCTGCTCTATTTCATATACAGAAACTAAATTATGTTCATCCATCAATTCGATGGTTAAATTCGGTTCCATAGGGTTATTGCTTCAAACCTCCTTGGCGTTCGGCGGCTAGCCGTTCAGCTTCGGGGCGGCGCAGATAGCCGGGCAGCAGCTCTAAGTATGAGGCCCCGGGCTTTTCACGGAGGAGACTTTTTCCGCGCAGGGCAACCAGGGCCGCCCGGCAAACCCTGAAGGGGGCAGAGGCCGCCATCGCTTGCCCGGGCAGGGCGGTTTCGATTTGTGCAGAGTAACTCTGCAGGCCTTCACCGATGAAAGTAACCGGCCCTGTATATTGCTCCCGCAGAAGGGCAAAAAGATCTTCTAAAGCTAGCGCAGCGGGCTCAAGTAGGGTTTCAAGGGCGTAAGGTTCTTTTTTCCCACGCCTGAACAGGGCGCTATAGACCTCGCTGCGGCGGGCATCAAGCAGGGGGCAGATCAGGGCTCCCGGGGCGGGCACAGCTTCAGCCATGGCTCCCAGCGTGCAAACGGGCACCGCCGGGATCCCTAAGCCCTGGGCCAGGGCGCGGGCAGTGGATACTCCGATGCGCAGGCCGGTAAAAGAGCCCGGACCGGCCGAGGCAGCAATGGCCCCAAGCTCTTCGCGTTCGATCCCGCTTTCGGTAAGCATCCGGTCCAGTAGGGGCATTAGCCGCTCAGAATGGGTTTTCTTGATATTAAGGGTCATTTCCGCCAGCAGGGTATCTCCTCGCAGGAGGGCCACACTGCAGGAGAGGGTCGTGGTATCAATGCCTAGAATGAGCAGGGTTCTCAAACCTCCTGTTTAGACAATCACTTTTTCTTAAACCTCAAAGCTTCATTATTCAACAAACTCGTGTTCTTCCCATTCACCTTCCTGTTCAGTCCCGTCGGCAAAAGTCATCTTACCTTCCCCGTGATGCATCCCTTCTTTCCACTCTCCTTCATAGACGTCATCATCGGGGTAAACCATTTTGCCTTCACCATGCTGTCTGCCTTCTTCCCACTCACCTTCATATACCGCGCCATCGGGATAAGTCATCTTCCCCGTCCCGTGAAATTTATCATCCTTAAATTGACCTTCATATACAGCGCCGTCGGTCGCGATAAATTTACCCTGGCCGTGAAAGCGGTCTTCTTTAAATTCACCTTCATATTCCGCACCCTCCGGGGAGATATAATGGCCCTCGCCATGAAACAGGTTTTCTTCAAATTGACCGGTGTACTCTTCTCCGCTCGGGTGTTTCCAGGTCCCTTCTCCGTGCATCATGCCTTCCTTGAATTCACCTTCATACTCCGTTCCGTCGGGCTGGATGAGGATCCCTTCGCCGTGTTCCTGGCCTGCTTTAAATTCACCTTCATATCTTGCTCCGGAAGGGTGGGTCATCACACCTTCTCCGTGGACCCGGTTGTTTTTAAATTCGCCCTCATAGGTTAATCCTTCCGCCGATTGAATCTTTCCCTGGCCGTGCATGTTGCCTTCTTCCCACTGACCTTCGTAAATCGATCCGTCCGGGTGAACCCACTGCCCTTCTCCCTGCGGGACGTTCCACCGGAGTTCTCCGCTGTAAGTTCCTTCCATGTGCTCAATGGTGCCCTCTCGCTGATACAGGAATGCTAAAACTGTTCCAAAAGCCAAAACAGCCAGTAATATCAAACCTAATTTATTTTTTAGTGGCATCGGGTCACGCTCTCCTTTTTCTTCAATCAAGTTTTATTAACCAAACTCCAATTTGGCCGCCGGGAAATTCTGAGCGCAGGAGATGCGCTGCAGGAAAGGTTCGTCTTGCCGGCAAACCCTTTAATGCTCAGCGCTTTTACCGGGCTGTTTTCTGAACAAACTGCCGTCAGTTTTCCAGATCAGGTCTTCAAACAGGGTTTCTACTACTGCAGCGGCTGTTTCGCCATAAGGAATAAACCTGATCCGGCGTCCCTCCCCCCGCTCATCTTCAAAGCGTTCGAGCTTGATCTGCAGCTGATCGGGAGGCAGCAGTGCGGGCAGGCGCTCCGCCCACTCGATACAGGCAATACCCTCTCCGGGCAGGTAATCCTCAAACCCGAGTTCAACGGGATCTTCGTCTACGCCGAGCCGGTAAAAATCAAAATGGTAGACGGGCAGGCGGCCCTGGTAGATCTTCAGCAGGACAAAGGTCGGGCTT
>SKPU01000135.1 GCA_007119335.1 Syntrophomonadaceae bacterium | reverse complement strand
CTTCGGCCAGATCTTTTGGAATATTCCACAGTTCAAGAAAATTATTATTCCATTTTGTCACCTTGCCAGACCGACTTGTAACCAAAAGGCCGTCCGCAGTTGCCTCCAGGGTGGCCTCGAGGATAGAAAGCGACGCGGCTTGATCTGCCTCAGCCTGCTTGCGACCGGTAATATCACGGACAATGGAAATATATTTGTCCTGGCCCAGGGGATTGATTCTTGCTTCAAAATGTTTGTGACCGGCCGGCGTTCCAAGGGAGTATTCTATGTTTTGGGTTTTACCGGATTGATTTACTTCTATAAAACCATGCACAAATTTATCTGCCACTTCTTTGGGAAGAACTTCATAGACGGACTTATTACGAAAATATTCGGGCTCAGCAACGAGAAGGCTTTCGTCTGAAACATGATAGTCAAGATAGACCCCTTCCCGGTTAAAAACAAACATAAGATCGGGAAAAGCGCTCAATATAGCGCGGTTCTTTTCTTCACTCTCCCGCAGCTTTTCTCTGGATTCGTATTTAGCAATGGCAAAAGAAATCAGTTCGGCAAGCACGTTCAGGAGCATTTCATGTTCCCTGGTCCAATTCATTTTATTTTTGATCGAGTCAAAACCAAGCGCTCCAAAAAGCTTGCCTTCTTTAATTATTGGTACTGTGATTAAAGATTTTAACTGCTGCGCCTTGAATTCTTCTTTTTCTCTTTCTGCTTCCGGGGGGAGATCGTCTACATCGGGAATGCGAACGCAACTTTTCGATTCAAGTCTTTCTTTCCACCAGGAAAACTTGGCCAGCGGCTGTTCTTTTAATCTTTCTTTTAGCGGCTTTATATCTTGCCCATGCCATTCGTAACTCAAACTCCTGGTTTGCTTCTCCTCTGAAAACTGGAAAATATAACTGCGGTCAACCTGGAAAAATTCAAAGGCCATCTGCAGGGCCTTCTCAATACCCTCGTGTAATTGTTCTACAGGCAGGGTAGCAAAATAAGTCGATACATCCGCTACCAGTTTTCCCAAACCCAACTGAGCGTTCAATGCCTCTTCTGCCTGCTTAAGTGAAGTGATATCGGTCAGTATCCCTTGTATGCCGACCACCCTGCCTTCCCTGGTCACAGGGCGGGCATTGGTCCTGACCCAGACTTCACGACCTTCTTTTGTAACCATGCGGTATTCAGATGGCTCGTTGATCCCAGAAATAATTTTTTGGAACTGCTCGATCCGTCCCTCCAAATCGTCCGGATGAACAAAATCAGTAAAAGGCCTTCCAATTACCTCAGAGGCATCATAGCTGGCCAGCGCTCCTATATTAGGAGAAACATAGCTGACCCTTGCCCTATCATCTAAGATATAAACTACTTCGTTTAAATTCTCGATAAGATTACGGTATCTTTCTTCGCTCCGGGACAATTCTTGCCCCTCTATTTCTTTTTCTTTCCTATCGCTAATATCCTTGAAGATGACCGAAAAGCAGCCGTCGCCCTCGGCGTAGGTGATAACTTCGTAATAACGTCCCAGGGGTTCAGAATACTGTTCAAAATAGAGGGTTTCACCGGTTAGGGCTACCCGGCCGAAGGTGCCGATCCAGTCAAAATTGGAGTTTTCGATTCCCGGAAGAACTTCTGTAACCTTCTTGTAAATTATTTTGTCCCTGGAAAGCCCCGTTATCTCTTCAAAAGCCGGGTTTATATCAAGGAAGATATAATCCACAGGCTTACCCTCGCTGTTGGTGACGATTTGATGGTGGGAGAAGGCCTCGGGGAGGGTTTCGATTAACCGCCGGTATCTTTCGTTTCCGGTATCCATTTTGTAAGACTCCTTAAATATTAACAATATTTTTGCAATGTTATTTACTTCAACATTATGCTTTGACAATCCTGCTCTGTGGGAGAGCTTTATTATTATATACTGCCTGAGTTATCCGTTTGTGGTATTCTAAAGCAGGTTTGGTCAGTACCGATACTTTTTCAGGGGAATTAACCGTCAAATATAAGCGGAATCAACCATTCTGTCCGTAGCAAGCGGGTTATTTGATAATCCACAGATTCTACGTCAGCAAAACCATAAACATCCTTTAAGCCATAATACATATGGGTTTCTTCAAAATTCATTTTTCCCCAGTGGGTGAAAGAAAAAATGCTCAAAAAAAGGAATTTTTGATTTACCGTGGAATTTAGGTATATCAAACCATGAGGAGGCTCCACTATGGAAACATTAAATGACTTTAAAAATTCATTCCAAAATGGCAACAGAATGGACCTCAATTTTAAGTTCTTTTCACATTTAACAGATGATGAAGCAGCTGATTTTATAGAAGAACTTCTTGCCCGTTTAGGAACTTCCCTCAATGATGGCAGGCTGGAAAGAATTGCAGAACATATTGTTCAAGGACAAACCAGGGCTTATTCCAGGCCGGCAAAATATAATTATGAAGAAGGGCCCTTTATTCGCTTTAGGAAAAATCTTTCTGAAACTAAGATCGCTTTACTTACCTCTACCGGACATTTTTTAGAAGGAGATGATCCTGCTCCACTTGGGGTTCCTAATATGAGCCAACAAGAAGCAGTTAACCGGATAAAAGAATTCTTAAAAGAAAAACCTGTCCTCTCTACGATCCCTAAAAATACCCCGGTTACAAAATTAAAGGTTCGGCACGGAGGTTATGACATAAGTGGTGTTCAAGCTGATCAAGACACGGCCTTTCCTCTAAATACTTTAAGCATCCTGGAACAACAGGGACATATCGGCGAGTTAGCTCAATTTGCTTATTCTTTTGTAGGCGCCTGTTCCCAGGAAGCGCTAAAAAAAGAAGTCCAACAGGAATGGGTAAAGCTTTTAAAGCAACAAGATGTTGATGCTGCGTTACTTGTTCCTGTATGACCAGTTTGTCACATGTCTGTAGGACATGTAGCCCGTATACTCGAAGATAACGGTATCGCCACAGTTATCATAGCCGTAGCCTCGTTTAAAGACAATCTTGAATCTATGCACCTGCCCCGGGTTTTGTTAACACCTTTCCCCCTTGGGAGGCCGATAGGTTTCCCAAATAACAAGGCTCAACACATCAGGGTGATAAAAGCAGCTTTAAATCGCCTTAATAATGTCACTGATCCTAAAACTGTTACGACTATTAACGAACAGTACTTTTCCGCTCCATCTTCCAGTAAATAAATTCGTTAAAGATGTATTGCTTATTCCTTTATCACCTTTTTTGATTGCACCTGCTCAGCTCAACACTTAAACCCTACTCTGCAGCAGTTACCCGGTTTCTTACTTCATACTTGGCTTTGTAAAGAGCTTTGTCGACCCGGTCGAAAAGGGCGTCGCCGCTTTCACCTGGTTTTAATTGTCCCACTCCTAAGCTGATTGTGCAATTTAGCTGCATAACCAAACGGCACAAAAAAAAGGAAAAAGTCCCGTCAATTCATGGTTATGAGGATAGCTGGCAATATTCACCTGAAGAGATGCAAAGCGATTGGCTTGTTTTAAGGTCCGGATCTTACTTTGATCTCATCCTTAGCGACCCTTATTTACAGCCGCCGCATAATTAAACTGGTAAAAGTATTTTTGCCACTGCTCAGCAGTGGTATTATATTCGCTATTATTATAAACGAAGAAGTCAATCAGTGCCTCTCGAGCTCTTAATACTTCTCTTAATCTACCTTTGTTTTTAGGATCTTTTACGGTCAGGTAGATCAG
>SKPU01000070.1 GCA_007119335.1 Syntrophomonadaceae bacterium | reverse complement strand
GAGTTAATTGATATTAAGGTAGAGATGACTTTTGTCGGAGGAAGATTAGTTTTTCAAAGCAATTAGGCAAATAGCTGTTCAATCTACAAAAGGAGGTGTTACTGCAAAAAGAATTAGTCGTTTTATGTTTGGTAAGGTAAGGAACTCGAGGAGTAGTTTTTGTTTTAGGGTAACAAGTACTAATACTAAAAATTTATTGGAGGGAAATTGATGAGTGATAACCAAGAGTTTATGAAACCATCACCATTACAAGCGTTTACACCGATGGTCGCACTGATCGTCTTAATTGCGGTTCTTACCATTGGTCTTGCGGCGGACATTCACATCTCACTATTCTTTGCAGTAATCGTCGCCGCTTTAGTGACCATGTTCTGGATGGGTCACAAGTGGTCGGTAGTGCAGGATGGGATGCTTAAAGGTATTAATTTTGCCCTCGACGCAGTCATCATTTTATCGATCGTTGGTATTTTAATTGGTAGTTGGATCGAGGGCGGCGTTGTTCCCACGGTAATTTATTACGGCCTGCAGATCATTACGCCACCGATGTTCCTGGTTGTAACAGCGATTATCTGTGCCCTGGTCTCTGTCTTTACAGGCAGCTCCTGGACTTCTCTTGCCACTGTTGGACTGGCCATGTTCGGTATCGGTGAAGGTCTGGGAATACCGGGCGTTATGACAGTGGGAGCGATTGTTTCCGGGGCTTACTTCGGTGACAAGATGTCTCCTCTCTCTGACACCACTGTAGTAGCCTCCGGTGCCGGGGGAGTTAACATTTATGATCACATCAAGCATATGATGTGGGTTTCAGTCCCGGGATTTTTAGTCGCCATTGTTTTATTTGCCATACTGGGGATGCAGTATGCCGGAGCAGAATTGGACCACGGCAGGATTGCTGAAATTACCGGCGCAATTTCCGATACCTTCAATGTTGGGCCGGCAATGCTGATACCTATGCTTGTAGTTCTTGCCATGATTATAATGAAGATTCCTCCCATCCCCGCCCTATCTATTGGTATCCTTTTAGGCCTATTTTGGGCACTGGTTTTCCAGGGGGCAGATTTTGCCGCTACACTGGCTTCGATGAACTATGGCTATGTCATGGACAGCGGGGTGGAATTAGTTGACGACCTGTTTACTACCGGCGGTCTTCAGGGTATGATGTGGACTATCTCCCTGATCTTAATTGCCCTGGCCTTCGGTGGAATAGTTGAGCATACCAGGATGATGGAAGTAATGCTCCAAAGTTTGCTGAATATAGCCACCACAAATCGCTCGCTCAACGTGGTTACTCATATAACTACCTTGATTTTGATTATGACCGTAAACTCTCACTATTTAACCCATGTTTTAATCTGCCGGTCATACAAGCACGCTTTTGAGACCAGGGGCTTGCATGCCAAAAACGCCACCCGGATCTCTGAAGCCTGGGGAACTCTACCATCTTCCCTGATATTCTGGGGTCCCTGCGGCGCTTTCGTGTATGGCCTGTACGGAGTCTGGCCACTTGCTTATGCACCATATGCATTTTACATTCTTGCCACCATGGTCATCTCGCTTATCTTTGGCCTGGTGCAATTCTCGGTAGCGCCCTATGAAGAACCAGAACATGAGGGCAGGTAAAAAGTAAGATCTGACTGATTAACTCTGTAATTAATCCCCCTGGGCATTTAATAAAAGCCCTGGGGGATTAATTTTCGGCCCGGTAAAAAGCAATTTCCCGGTAGCCGGTTAAAACCCGGTATATGCCGCTTAAAGCATGATCCAGATCGGGATCACCGGTATCAAGTTGAAAGGCCCTGCTCTGCAAAGAATGCATTTTGCCGGGGGTTGCCACTACAAGGATATGGTCCCGGGATACCCGGCGAATTACTTCCGGACTGAACTGTTGATTGCCCCGGCCAAAAATAAAGCCCTGCCCGCCAATAGGCGTTACCACTATTGCGGCTTTGTTATTTTCAGTCCTATCAAGCAGTGTCAGGCAATCATTTTCATTCAGATCCCGGTTGATGATACTCCCGTTTTTTACAGCATCTACCCCTAATAGGGTTCCTTCCTGTCCGAGCCATTGCAGTAATTCCCGGGTGGTTGACCCCGGTCCGACCAGGTAAAGCATTTCCGGATCCATCTCTTCGGCAAAGAATGCTGCTATAGCCTGCTGGTTTACTTTTTCAGTGGCAGAGCTTCCGGCCTTTAGAGCCTGCAGGCCTTTTTCCACCCGGGGGAGTTTAAGGTATCCGAAAAGGCGGGTTTTTAACTGATCGGCTCTGAAAGCTTCTTCATCAATATCCATCACTTCTGCTAAAAAAGAACGGGGACGGCTGCCTTCGATCAGGTTTAAAACTATCTCTCCTGCGTGAGAGGGGGAAACAGCGTAAACAGAGGAATGGATCTTAACCCCGGCGGGCACACCGAGGCATAACTGATTTTCGCCCACAGCCGATACAATATCCCGGGCTGTTCCGTCTCCGCCTGCGAATAAAAGTAAGTCGACGGAGCGTCCCATCATTAATGTGGCTGCAAGGCGTGTATGATCAGGTGAAGTAACTTCTCCGATTTCCAGGGGCAGGGTTTCAAATTCCAGCCCACAGGATTGAGCTATTTCACCACCCATTTTCCCCGGGCAGGTCAGCAAGCTAAATTTGTGCTGCACATTTTTTAGATGGTTTAGAACATGGGAAGCCCGTTCCGGGGCTTGTGCAGTGGCCCCTCTTGATAGCGCTAACTTTAAAATATGTTCACCGTCGGTACCCTTTAAGCCCACCGGACCTCCCATGCCAGCCACCGGGTTTATAATTAAGCCCAAATGAAACAATATTTTCACTTACCCTTTCTTTAACTTAAAATAGCCTTCATAACGGTTTATATACATCCGCCAGGTGATAGCCCATAACTTTGGATCATCTAAATATTTATGCTCTTTAATATGGTGAATTGCGCTGTTGTGAGGGGCCGTTTTAAGAATCTCAGGCTCTGTGTATGCCTCTTCAATGATTTTTTCCAGCACAGCCAGGTACTCATCTATTTCATCTTTTGAGTAGGACTCGGTTGGTTCTATGGTAAAAGGTTCCGGTACAATAAATGGTTCATGGCTGTTCCAGATATGGCAGCCAAAATCGCTGATCCGCCTCTGGACCTCCTCGAATCCGCATCCGGTATCATTTTTTAAGGGTTGAAAACTATAGCGGACCTGTTCCATGCGGTGTTCTCCCTCGGCGTAGGGAGCTTCCGTTCCTTTCATGGCCAGCACTCTTCTAAGAATATAATTATTATTTAAAACCGCCACCCGAGAAACTTCCAGTAATCCTTCGGCGCCAAGGCTCATGATCCAGGCATAGGCACGAATTATTGCCGGGATCACTCCGTAGAAGTCTTTTACTTTTCCTATAGTTTTCGGGAGGTCATAATCCAGGTAGTATTTCCCGCTTTTTTGGTCATAACTTGTTAAGGGGACCGGCAGGTAGGGACTTAAAAAATCTTTTACCCCTACCACTCCGCAGCCCGGTCCTCCGCAACCGTGAGGTGAGGAAAATGTTTTGTGAACGTTAAAGAAGCAGATGTCAAAACCGGCTTCTTTGGCCCTGCTAACACCTAAAACACCATTGGCATTGGCCTGGTCATAACTACAAAGTCCTCCGTGTTTGTGGACAAGATTGGTAAACTCTTTAATCTTGTCATTGTAACAACCGATATCTTCTGGGTTT
>SKPU01000219.1 GCA_007119335.1 Syntrophomonadaceae bacterium | reverse complement strand
CACCTGCTCTTAGAATCACAGTTGCTCGAAATGAAAAAACTATGGTTAGTTTTGCAGGATAGTGAAAACCCTGAAGATCTGCACGAAAAATTTGTTAAACATGGCATTAAACCCCGGGAACCAATCCAGGTTTTAGAAATAGCAATTGAAAGGTGCGAAGAAGAGCAGCTTAAAAAGGTTAATCAAGCTCAAGCAAGTTTGAGCAGCCAGGTAGAAAAAGCTGCGGCGCAGATTCTCATGCAGCGTCACATCGATTTCCTGCTGGGAACTTCCGACAAAAACCTGACCCTGTTAATTCAATCAAACCAGTTGTCCGGAATAACCAGAGACAAAGATGCGTCAAATGTTATTTCTCTTACCAACCAGTTATTTAATGAATTAAGCCTGCTCTTTCCAGGATGCACAATTTCAATCGGCGCCAGCACCTTTCGAAGCAGCATCAGTGAGTTTAAAATTGCCCGGCATGAAGCAGAAAGAACCCTGCAAGCTGTCCGGTTAGGACTTCTTGACAATTCAGGGTTTATTTCTTACAAAGATCTCGGGTTTTACCGGCTAATTATGGACATTGAAAATATTGAAACCCTGAAAGACATCTATCATGAAACTATCGCCCCCCTCTACGACTATGACCATGATTGTAAGGGAAACCTGGTGGAAACTGTTAAGATCTTCCTCAAACACTTTAATATAAGAAAAGCAGCAGAAGCAATGTTTGTGCATCGCCATACCATGAAGTACCGACTTAATCAGATCGAAAGCTTAACCGGGCACAACCCTCTTGATCCATCCGATGCCATGCAATTGAATATAGGGCTTCATATCTGCTGCTACCTGAAAACCCTAGACCTCCTGGATTAGAATAATTAAAAACTTAACAAGAAAGCCCTCCTGATAGGAAGGCCTTCCTTTACAAAAAATGAGATTATTATCTTTTAAACCTCTACTTAGCCCTGACCGGTCAAAAGACTTACCTGAGTTTCATGGTCTAAGCAATACAAATAAAAAACACTCCTGAATTTCAGGGTGTCCGGTTTGCAATATTATAATACCTGATTTCCACGATAGCAAAGCTAGTCAGAGTTAATCTCAAGCAAAGCCCGGTTATCCTGACGCTTTATTTCACCCGGCATATAACTTACAGTTTCATTAAACAAAGGCCCACCAACAACGAAGGTGTGCGCTTCTCCCCCCTCGCCACAGGGGGAAATGTTTTTCCTTATACAATAATCAATAAAGTCCTCGCCTATAAACCTGCCCAGCCACTTTTCATCAACCAGGTCGCTGCGAATAGCCACCACCACAGCTTTGCCTCCACGCCAGAGCAGTTCTTCTGAAACTTTACGTTCCTCCATCTGCCACAGAGGTAAATTGTAATCTATAGCACAGCGTTTACTCATTTTTTCCACCCATTGGCGATGTTCTACCAGGTTGACATCTCCAAAAACACCACCGGTCGTTTGCATCTCCTCCTTAAGGTAATGAACTGCCTCCTCAAAGCCTTGCTCGTAAGTTTCCCAGGTAACTTCTTTTGTAACCAGGGGAAGGCTCAGAGCTTCAGCCTGCTTTCTAAGCATTTCTGTCTTCAGTCCGTGCGAACGGCTGCTGCCATCCTCGCCTATAAAACAAAGCAGGCAGGTTATATCAAGACCCTGCTCAGCGGCCAACAACAAAGCTAGATAAGAATCTTTGCCTCCGCTCCAGGAGACAAAGACTTTATGGCCTGAAGCACTATTAATTACCATCTTAACCTCCCTCCTTTTTTACGCCGGCCTCGAGATGATCAACCCGGTTATAATATACCGCTTTCATTTTTTCATCTTCCCTTTTAATCAGGCTGATCGAGGCATTATCAATAGCAATCTCCCAGAAATTTTTCCGATCAAAGCCCAACACATGATGGAGGAGAACCCGAATAGACCCGCCGTGGCTGACCAAGACAACTCGCTGCTGCTCTGGATATTGTTCATTTAATTTGGTTATAAAGGAAAGCATCCTGGCACAAACTTTTTCCATCGTTTCTCCCCCGGGAGCTGAGCGTTTGAAAGGATCGTTCAGCCAACATCTAACCTGATCACCCCATCCGTCTTCAATTTCGCGATAGGTAAGCCCTTCCCACTAGCCAAAATGTATTTCTCGCAGCAATTGGCTGGCCACCGGATTGATCCCGCAGCAGGATCCGATAATCCGGGCTGTGTTTAAAGTCCGCTGCAGATCACTGCAATACAAACCATCTATATTCTTACCGCCCAGGAAAAAACCGGCTTTTTCCGCCTGGCTGATGCCTTTTGGGGACAGAGGAGATTCTGTCCACCCTTTGTAGCGTTTTTCCTTGTTAGACTCGGTCTCACCATGACGGACCAGGTACAACTCCATTGATTATTCTCCCTTCATATTGAACTCGACAGTCTCATCTTCTTTGTTACTTACATTGGCATCCTCAAAAGTAGCCATTTCAACAGTAACCCGGGCTGCAGCTTCTACCAGATGCATCGCAAGAACCGCTCCGGTTCCCTCGCCGAGACGCATACCCATGTGCAAATATGGCTTCAGGTTAAGATAATCCATCAACAAAGCATGGCCTGACTCAGATGAAAGGTGCGAAGGGACCAGGTAATACCATACAAGCGGACATAATTTAACGGCCACCAGGGCTGCGGTGCTGGAGATAAAACCGTCAACCACTACAGGAATGCGCTGCTGCGCCGCACCGATAATCAAGCCGGTCAGCGCTGCAATTTCCAAACCGCCAACCTGGCTCAAAACGCCGAGGGGATCTGACTGATCAGGCTTGTGCATATCAAGAGCGGCACTCACTACTTCCTGTTTGTGGCGCAGCCTATCATCATCGAGTCCAGTGCCCCGGCCGACCACAAGGGAGGTTTCATAACCACTCAGTGCAGCCATTACTGCGCTGCTGGCCGTGGTATTGCCGATACCCATTTCACCGGTAGCAAGGATCCGCACCCCAGATTCTGCAGCTTCTCTTGCACAGTCGATACCAGAGTTTAAAGCCTGCAGAGCTTCACTGCGGCTCATGGCCGGTTGGCGGCGAAAATTATCGGTTCCTGCTTTAACCCGGATTCTCTTTACCCCAGGCAAATTAGTGTCCACCTTAACCCCGATATCAACAACTTCAACTTCTACATCGCCCTGTTGTCCAAAAACATTAATAGCTGCCCCGCCGCTTGTGAAGTTAGCCACCATCTGAGCAGTTACTTCGGAAGGAAAAGCGCTGATACCTTCCTCGGTTACTCCGTGATCGGCGGCCATAACCACTACTCTTTTACGCGCTCCACAAGGGAAGAAATCACCGGTTATTCCGCTTAATTGGACCGCTAAGTCCTCCATCCGTCCCAGGCTGCCCTGTGGTTTGGTCAGAAGATCTATGCGTTTACGGGCCTTTTCCATGGCCGATTCGTCAAGTGGCTTGATAGCTGCAATAATTGACTGCAGTTCCTGCTCCATTTTTTCCTGTTCACTCATTAGATTTCAGCTCTCCTCTCAAAAATAGGTAAAGGTTTTATACACCCTGTCTAATGATCTTATAAATTTGCTCCATATCTAAGCTCTTCCTGGCAACATCGGCCAGGGTATCATATTCCTGCTCCTTAAACTCCCGGTAAGTGCGGGCAAATGCGTCGCTTTTTTCAGGAATTCCTCTTCTCCGCCGGAGCACATTGAGTAAATTCCTGGTCCAGGACAAGTTGTCAAAT
>SKPU01000239.1 GCA_007119335.1 Syntrophomonadaceae bacterium | reverse complement strand
TGTTCTATCTTATTATGGGCAAGCTTTTGATAGTCGGCCACACTAAAATACTGGTGCGGATAAACAAGATCGATCAAATGATGTTTTGCGATTTTCTGCTCTTCAGGGGAGGGTTTTGCGGTTCTGATATCAAGTTCGTAGTAGATTTGTGCCGAGTCAGCGCTGATTATATCGGTTTTTAAGCGCCGGGCCACTTTTAAAGCCAGGGCAGTTTTTCCGACAGCTGTCGGACCGACCAGAACAAGCAGTGGTTTCCTATCTTCCTTTTTTGAATCGGAGTTAGAATCGGACATGGCATCATCTCCAAACCTGCAGCTTAATTCCCCTCACTGCGATGAAAACTTTTATCTAACTGCGCTTTATCAAAACTGATCACCGTTGGCCTGCCGTGTGGACAGTAGCGGGCCAGGGGAGTATTCTCCCATTCTTCGAGCAGCTGCTCCATCTCATCTCTGGACAAGGCTTGTTTGGCCTTAATTGAACGGTGACAGGCAATGGTTTTGTAGATCTTGTCCCGGTAACCGTCAGCTGATTCCTGGTCGGCTGTTAAGATTTGCTCCAGTAGATCGTATAGTTGAGTCCTGTTGACATTTTCCCTGAGCATAAAGGGAACTGCCTTGATAGCATAACAGTCTTCGCTAACCGGTTCGAGTTGAAAGCCTGTTTCTTGCAGCAGGGGTAGTAAAACAGGCAGCCTGTCGCGCCAGGCCGGGGGTAGTTCAAGGTTGAGGGGTAAAGTCAGCTGGGTGATATTTCCCTCGCTTTTTGACCGGCTTTGCTTTTGGAGTTGATTGTAAATTACTCTTTCATGGGCTGCATGCTGATCTATCAATAAGAGTTTTTCATTTTCCTGGACAACCAGGTAACTTTGCAAAAACTGACCGATCAGGTAACATCCCCGGGGACTTGCCCTGAGCGGATCTTCTCCCTCCTCCCCCCTTCTTTTAATTGAGTATTCCCGAAAATTTGCTTCTGGCGCGGTCAACGGTGTATGATGCCGGTTCTGGGAATTCTCCCTTGTCTGAGACGGAAAAGATTCAAAGTGGTCTTGCCTGTGATCTAACTTACTGGCTTTGCTATACTGAGCAGGTGTGTAGCCGGGTTTATCAATACTATCAGGCCATTGAGGGATGTTTCTATTTTCCTGTAGTGACAGCTTAACCGCTTTATAAACTAACCCTTTTACTATTTCAGGCTTTTGGAAACGGATTTCGATTTTGGCAGGATGAACGTTGACGTCAATCATCTCAGGTGGAATACTTAGATTTAATACTACAAGCGGATGGCGCTGACTGGGCAGTAAATCTCCGTATCCGCGTTCTAAGGCGTTGATAAGCATCGCGTTTCTGATCAGGCGGCCATTGACTACCAGGGTGATCCAGCGCCTTGTGGACCTGGTCAGGTGTGGAGCGGAGATAAAACCACTCAGCGTGCAGCCTGAAGCTGAATCCTTGCGGTTTACTTCAAGCATCGCTTCTACCGGGTCCTTACCGTAAAGAGCGCCAATTACATGCAGGAGGACTCCGTCCCCTGAAGAACTAAACATAGTTTTCTTTCCGCTTTTTAAGGTGAAGGCTACTTCCGGGTGAGCCAGGGCCAGTTCGGAGAGCAAAGTGCTGATCCGGCTTGTTTCAACATTGTCGGCGCGCAGAAATTTAAGTCTTCCCGGGGTGTTGTAAAATAAATCGCTTACTTCAACCCTGGTTCCCGGAGGAGAGCCTACCTCCTCCTCTCTCTCAAGTTCCCCACCGCTTATAGTAATCTGCGCTCCTGCAATAGAGTCTTTTGTCCTGGTGGTCATCTTAATTCTGGAAACTGCCGCTATGCTTGGTAAAGCCTCTCCCCGGAAGCCCAGGCTGGAAAGGTGGTCTAAATCATCAAGCGCGGTAAGTTTGCTGGTGGCAAATCTTTGAAAAGCTAAAGGTAACTCGGGAGGGTTGATCCCGCAGCCATTATCGGTAACAGTGAGCAGACGCTTCCCCCCGCCTTCGATAGTTACCTCAATCTTTGTTGCCCCGGCATCCATGGCATTTTCTACCAATTCTTTGACCACTGAAGCCGGGTTCTCGATCACTTCTCCGGCGGCTATTTGTTCAGCAGTACTCTTGTCGAGGATTTTTATGGTCATCCTTAATCAAACTCCTCTTCTAAATCCGTTTGTTGATGTTCCATAAGTTGTTTTTGTAAATCATATAGTT
Source organism: Syntrophomonadaceae bacterium (assembly GCA_007119335.1). GTDB lineage: Bacteria > Bacillota > Dethiobacteria > DTU022 > DTU022 > B1SED10-74M. The sequence continues at coordinate 1,518 of SKPU01000239.1, read as the reverse complement.
TTTGGATCGCTTCTAAGGGAGTGATCCGGTTTACGTCGATTTCCTTTAAGTCTTCAACAACCTCTAGTTCATGAGAATAATCAGAATGCGACTCGCTGACCATAGGCAGTAAGCTCAGCTGCTGATCCCCGGCTGAAGATGCGGCCAGTTCAAGCTCGTTGAGGATTTTTTCAGCCCGGATCAGAACTTCCATGGGGATTCCGGCCAGGCGGGCCACATTGATCCCGTAACTTTTATCTGCTTTTCCGGGAACGACTTGTCGTAAGAAAATAACCTGTCTCCCTTTTTCTTTGACAGCTATTGTATAGTTTTTTATACCGGGCAGTTCGCCCTCCAGGGTTGTTAATTCGTGATAATGGGTGGAAAAAAGTGTTTTAGCTTTAATTTTTCGGCTAATATATTCTAAAACTGAGCGAGCGATACTCATCCCGTCGTAGGTGCTGGTGCCCCGTCCTATTTCGTCTAAAATAATCAGGCTGTCGGGAGTTGCATCTTTAAGAATAGCCGCCGTTTCTTGCATTTCGACCATAAAAGTGCTGTGGCCGCGGCTCAAATCGTCGGTAGCGCCGACCCGGGCAAAGATGCGATCTATAATCGGTAGTTCGGCTGTATCGGCAGGAACATAGCTACCCATCTGGGCCAGCACGTTCATCAGGGCTGCACTGCGGATATAGGTGCTTTTACCGGCCATATTCGGACCGGTGATGACCAGCAGGTAATGGTTTTTATCGATCTTGATATCGTTGGGAACGAAGCGTTCCATAGCCAGCTGTTCAACCACCGGGTGGCGGGCCTGCTGGATTGACATGGTCTTGTTTTCAGAAAAATTCGGCCGGCAATAGCCATATCTTTCAGCAACTTCAGCCAGGCTTTGAATGCAGTCAATACAGGCCAGATCACTGGAAGCTGCTAGCAGCTTGTCCTTATAGGAGCTGACATCTTCGCGCAGCGCTTCAAAAAGTGTATATTCGAGGGCGGCCAGCTTATCTCGGGCTCCCGTAATCTGTTCTTCCATCTGCTGCAGTTCCTCGGTTGTAAAGCGCTCGGCATTAACCAGGGTTTGCTTACGGTGATATTCGGGAGGGACAAGTTCAAGGTTTGTCCTGGTGACTTCTATGTAGTAGCCAAAATTTCGGTTGTAACCGATGCGCATGGACTTAATGCCGGTCCGCTCTTTTTCTTTCTTTTCGAAATCAAGAAGCATGGTCTTGCCATCCTGGGAAAGTTTCTTTAAATGATCAACTTCTTCGTTGTATCCGGGTTTAAAGAGGCCGCCTTCTTTTAAAGTCAGCGGCGGCTCATCAACCAGGGCACATTCAATTAAACCACTTAAATCTTTAAAGTCGGGAAGGTTACCGCTGATTTCTTGAAAAAGGGGCGCTTCATAACCAGCGATCATTATTTTAAGCGTTTCAATCCTCTGCAGGGTGATTTTTAAAGAAATCAGGTCACGAGCATTGATTCTCTGATAAGATAATCGGCTGCAAAAACGTTCAAGATCAAAAATTTCCTGCAGTA
>SKPU01000014.1 GCA_007119335.1 Syntrophomonadaceae bacterium | reverse complement strand
TTCATCTTGCAGGGGATGTAAATCTACTATTTTAGGGGAAGATGCAAAATTTTCGTTTATCTTGGGACTGTATTTCATGGTACAGGTCCCCTGGCCAATATCAACGTTTAAATCGGCTCCCAGGTTTTCCTGTGATAGGTGCAGGTAATGCTTAAGAACCCTCATTTGAGACATTTCCGGTAAGGCCGGAGAGTTGGAACGCAAAAGTTTCTTCGGTATTAGCTGATCAATATTGCCGGTTTCAGTGTCAATTTCCGGTTCAATTTCCGGCAGTTTTATTCCTATTTCACCGGGGTTTGTCATTTCGTAAATTATTGGTTCATCCCAGCGGGCTTGATGAAAATCACGTATTATTGTATGCACAGCCATCTTCACAATTTACCTCCTTATGATCGATTCCAAAACACTGACCAGACAATCGATATCTTCTTTACTGTGGACTTCGGTAAAACTGTATAAGGCGCTTTCTCCTAATTGCGGGTATTGTTTTGAGAGGTCGTGGCCACCCATAATGCCGTTTTCCATCAGCTGATTATTTATTTCACGCACGCTTTTATTGGTGTCATCAAAATTGATCGCAAACTCTTTAAAAAAATTGCGGCCGATAGCGGGAGCTTTAACTCCCGAAAGAGCGGACAATTTATTCAGGGCGTAAGCAGTTCTTTTCAAGCAGTTCTCGCCCAGTTTACGCATGCCTTCCGGTCCTAAAAGGGCCAAATAAACTCCGGCTGTTATACCCCACAGCGCCGAAGCTGTTCCGACAAATTCCCTGGGGTTTTCCCGGTTGGCAAATGATGTCCGTTCCCAGGCCACATCACCGAAGCCCCATTCATTGTGGGTGGTCGGGGCAATACCAAAAAGGCGTGATGGATACTCTTGAATAAAGCGTTCTTCGTCCGGCGAGCCAATGAAACCGCCCCTGCTGCCACCCATGGCCATGTGGAGCCCCAAAGGTTGAATTTCGCCGCAGGTTAAATCTACCTCATAATTACTGGGCGGTTTAAGAATGCCAAGTGTAGAAGGATCGGCCCAGGCTACCGAGAGGGCGCCATTTTGATGTGCTAATGCGGATATAGTTTGAATTTGGGTTTCCATGTACCCCAGGTAGGCCGGGTTTTCAAGATAGACAGCCCCGGTTTCTTTTGAAATTTTACCAGACAAATCATCCATGTTCATAAGGCCGCTTGCCGGATCGAAAGCAATGTGCTTTACCTTGATATCCGGATAGAGGTAGCCTTCGATAGCGGAGAGACGATTCGGGGCGGTTGAGCCGGCGACCAGGACCTCCGGGCGGTTTGTGATCCGGCAGGCCATTCTGAGGGCAGTGGCCGCTGCCTGGGAACCGTCATAGGTAGGTACATTAACCACATCCACATCCAAAAGTTCAGCCATCATACTGGTATATTCGAACAGGGCCTGAAAGCGGCCGTGATCTTCATAGGGTTCACCGGCGTAGGCGGTAAGGAATTCGCTGCGGTTGGCGATCTCGTCACATATTGCGGGGACATGATGGTTCCAGCAGCCTCCGCCTAAAAAGCTTAAGTATTCACTCGAGGTTTGATTTTTAGCCAAAATACCATGTACATGTTTCTTTAAAGAGGCCTCCGAAAGCAGTGGTTTGGGAAGTTCCAGATTTCCTTTAAACCTGTGATCATCCGGGAGAGAGGCAAATAATTCTTCGATATCTTGAACATTTATTGCCTCTAGCATCTCCCGTTGGATTTTCGGATTCGAATTAGGTATGTAGGGATGCACAAATTTTTCAGACATAAATAATCCTCCTTCATTTTTATGCTGTTCCACCACCGTCAACTACCAACATGGCGCCGCTGACCCATGTCGATAAACTGCTGACCAAGAAGTATACCGCCTTAGCGATATCCTCAGGGTTACCCAACCTGTTTAAGGGTCGATCGGCGCTTTCGTGCAGCCACTCATCTAAATCTTTACCAATTTGCTGGCCCTCGTCCCTTAATAAAGGGGTGTCAACGTCACCGGGGCAAATACAATTCACCCGGATATTTTGGGGGCCGTGGTCTATCGCCATGGCCCGGGTCATATTTACTACACCTCCTTTTGCCGCGCAGTATGCTGCCGCCCTGGGTCCTCCTTTAATCCCCCAGCCCGATCCAATGTTAACGATACTGCCTCCCTTGTGTTTGGCCATCACGGGAATTACATATTTGGAAACCAGGTAGACGCCTTTAAGGCCCACATTTAGAACCAGGTCCCATTCATCTTCTGTCAACTCTACTACAGTTTTCCTGCGGATTACACCGGCGCAGTTTACCAGGGCATTTATTTTGCCATAATTATTTTCCACATATTCGACAGCTTCCCGGCAGGAACTGTCCGATGTAACATCACAGTATATAAAAAAGGCATTTTTGCCGATTTCTTCTGAAGCTTTGGTCCCTTTTTCTTGATCGACATCAAACAAAGCGATATTTGCCCCTTGTTCCGCAAGGAAACGGGCGCAACCCAATCCTATTCCTGAAGCTGCTCCTGTTACCGCCACAACTTGATTTTCTATTTGCATCGGGTCAGATTTCATCTGCACAAGCTACTTCCCCCTTTGTAGTTAAACATTATTTTAAGGAAAGATTGTTCTTTATGGAAGGCCGGCTGTCTCACCGCCATCAATGCGAACATCGGCACCGGTTATATATGAAGCTTCAGAAGAAGCGAGGTAAGCAAATAAGGAGCCTATTTCCCTGGGCTCGGCATGGCGTTTAATTGGTATTTCTTCGTTTACAGCCTCAAACATTTCGTCGGTATATTCTGCTTTTTGCATTTCAGTTAAAACGTAACCGGGGCATACCGCATTAACCCTGATTTCAGGGGCCAGTTCTAGGGCCATTGTTTTCGCCAGGAGGATGACTCCCGCTTTCGAGGCATTGTAATCGGCATAATTAGGATGTCCTTCAGTGCCGTTAGTTGATGCTGTCATCAGGATTACTCCGCCACCCTGAGTCTTCATCCGGGCGGCAGCCTGAGAGGAGCATAAAAAGATTCCATTCAAATTAACCCCGATTACTTTGTGCCATTGTTCTGCAGTTATTTCCAGAAAAGGTTTGCGAATGCTGATCCCGGCATTGGCAATTAAAACATCGATGCCTCCCAGGATTTCGTCATTTTTTTGAAAAGCATTTTTTACGGAACCGGGATCGCTGACATCGGCTGTAATGCCTCCCCAGAAAGAAGGGTTGTCAGCTAATGCTTGATTTAGGGCTTCCTGGTCCAGGTCCAAAATAACTACGTTAGCGCCTTCAGCAGCAAAACGCTGAGCGGTAGCGAGGCCGATACCTCTTGCTGCACCGGTGATCAGGACCCTTTTACCTTCTAAATCTTCATATCGAGCCATTTGTTTTCCTCCTTTCGTTTTACCTGCTGTAAAAAATTTTGCCGCCGACAACAGTCAGATCGACCTGAAGATTTTTGATTTCATCAGGCTCCAGGCTGGTTATGTCATCTGAAAGAACCACCAGGTCTGCAAATTTACCGGCTGTAATGCTGCCCTTGACATTTTCTTCGAAACTGCTGTAAGCGGAACCCATTGTATAGATATAAAGAGCTTCTTTTAGGCTTAAACATTGGTCGGGGTGCCAGCCGCCTGGCGGGTTACCCTTCTTGTCCTGCCTGGTTACTGCCGCATGGACTCCCTCTAACGGAGGGTAATCATCTACCGGACAATCCGAACCACCGGACAACTTGATCCCCTGCTTAACAAAATCTTTCCAGCGGTAAGTCCATGACGCCCTTTTTTCGTCAAGGTGCCAATCCACTATAATATAATCGGAAGGGATAAACGGAGGCTGGATATCGGCAATAATATCAAGCTTCTTAAAACGCTCTAACAGCTCGTTGGTAGCCATGGAGGCATGGATTATCCGGTAACGGGGATCGGCCTGGGGATAACGCCGGGCTGCTTTTTCATAAGCATTAAGGACTCTTTCCACCGCTAAATCGCCGATAGCATGGGTAGCCACCTGCATCTTTCTTTCAGAAGCCAGATTAACCAGGGCTTCCAATGTTTTAACGGAAAGCACCTCCACACCCTGGTATGGTGAACTATCATCATACGGTTCCGAAAGAAGGGCGGTGCGACCCCCGAGCGAACCATCGGTTAAAAGCTTAAGAGGGCCGATTTTAAAATAAGGCCCACCTTGCCCGGTGCGGTAACCGCGATCAAGTGCGGCCTGCAGCTCTTCCACACTAGGCAGCAGGCATTGCAAATTAACCCGCAGATTGAGGCCACCTGCTGATTCGAGTTCCTGGTAGGCACCGGTCAACACCGGCATCAGATCACTGCCCAGGAAAGCCAGATCATCGGTTTGCACCGAGGTTAGTCCGGCAGATAAAAAGTCCCCGGCCGCCTGTTTAATTAAGTCTTTTAGAGCCTCTTCGTCAAGAGGCGGCTTCAGATCGTTTACCAGCTTCATCGCTTTTTCTTCAAGAATGCCGGTAGGCGTTCCCTGCTCATCAGTATCCACATTACCACCTTCAACAGCAGCGGGCTTTTGCTCAATGCCAATTTTTTGCAATGTAAGGGTGTTAACCGCCATGATATGGCAGCAGGTTCGCGTAATAGCAATCCTGTGATCGGAAGAGGCCCGGTCTAGATCTTGGCGATTGGGCATCCGCTTTTCCTGGAAAAGGCCATGATCCCATCCCCAGCCGTAAACCCACTCACCTTTGTTTATGTTGCGCTTGTTAATAAAATTCCTGGTGGTTTCTATGATTTCCTCAACACTTTTACAGTGACGCAGGTCAACCTTTGTCCGGTTCTGGGCATACTCCATCAGGTGCATATGACTGTCGTTAAAACCGGGCAAAAGGGCTCTACCTTTCAAATCAATTATTTCACTGCCTGCTTCTTTGAGGGCCAGGATCTGTTCATTACTGCCAATAGAAGTAATCTTATCATTTTTTATTGCTACTGCCTGTGCTGCTTCCTGCTCCTCATCCATCGTGACAATCCGCCCGTTGTGGAAAATAAGGTCCATTTGTTAATCTCCTCCTTCTTTTAGCTTTATATTTAATGACTAAACTCCACCTCAGATATATGTTATCATCAAACTATAGAAAAAGCTAAAGTCATTCAGGCAAGGGCAACCACAATCGTTGACATTGAGCCGGAGGCCGGGCTAATTGTCTTTAATCCAGGTTGGCTCCTTTTTTGAAAACGGCTTGCCGAGGCTTCTTTTGGTGATTTGCCGGGGAGGCTGCCTGATTGGATTATTTCTAATTGACCGGCTGGTGATCTTAGCAAGTGAAATTGAGGTGAAATAAGCTGGGAAACCCTGGAGAAATAAGAAACCTTGCAGATAGTAGCGGTCAGCGGTTGCGATGGTTGATGTGGCTGTTGCTTGTATCATTGCACCTGATCACCTCATTTCACCGGGTTTCTTTTAATGTTGTTGCAGATTTGCTGACAGCTGAATTTAGTTTGACCGGAGCAGGCCTGGGTAATCTGGCTGCAGCATATACCTACATGTATGTAGTAATGCAGATCCCCGGCGGGGTGCTGGTGGATCGTCTTGGACCCAGGCGGATAGCTCTTTTAACAGGTCTGGCCATGGCTGGTGGTTCAATCTGTATTGGGCTGGCCGCTAATGCAGGACTGGTTTTTCTGGGTCGGTTGCTGATTGGTTTTGGAGGGTCGGTTGTTCTAATCAATATTTTTAAATTTCAGGCCTCCTGGTTTCGCAGTGCAGAATTTGCAACTATGTCCGGGTTAGCTATTCTGGTCAGTGGAACCGGAGCCTTGCTTGGCGCAACTCCTCTTGCTCTATCGGTGCAGCTAGTCGGTTGGCGTTCATCATTTATTTTTGTCGGTCTGGCAACGGTATTGGCTGCACTTTTATGTTGGTTCGTGGTGCGTAATCGTCCGGCAAATAATAGTCCTAAGCCAGACAGGTCAGCTCCACCAGGCGAATCTTGTGAAAATGAACAAGCATTTTCATTAGATATAGCTGTGAGTGTACTATCAAACCGACGCCTGTGGATCCCTTTTCTGATCAACGTTGGAGTCTATGGAGGATTTATTGTTTTTTCGGGGACCTGGGGAGTATCTTACCTGGTCCATGTTTATGGCATCGCTGTAGAACAGGCCTCCATTTTTATGATCATTACTTTTCTGGGTTACATGGCTGCTTCTCCTGCAGCTGGTTTTTTCTCTGACCGGCTTGGGTCGAGAAAAATTCCAGCGGTGATTTTGGTTTCATGCTGTGCGCTCTTCTGGTTATTCCTCGCGGCCTGGCCCGGTGGAATTCTTCCTCTTGGGTTACTATATGTGTTAAGCATACTTTTAGGCATTAGCGCTGCTTCTACAGTGTTGAGTTTTCCGATGGCCCGGGAAGTCAGTCCTCCCGGTTACACCGGTTCTGTTACGGCAGCAGTTAACCTGGGAGTATTCCTTGGTCTGGCTATTCTACAACCACTTTTTGGGTTTGTGCTTGACCTGGGCTGGGAAGGCCTCGTTCTCGATGGAGCCCGGATTTATCCGGTTTATGCATACAGGCTTGGCTTCCTGGTTTGTTTTCTATTTTCCGCTATTGCTTTAATTGCGGCACTCTTTCATAAAGAGGATAGCTCGAGAAAAGGCCCCCCCTTTTAGCAATGGCAGCCCTTTTAAATTGCTTGTATCCAAAAGTGGCTTATTCTTCAATCAAGCCTTCTTCAACCAGGAAATTCCAGGCTACATCTTCAGGATCTTCTTCATCTATAGCTGTTTTTAAGTTAAGTTTGGTCTGGGTCTCTATATCCAGGCGGGATGATATTTCTCTTAAGTCATCCTCGAGATGGGGATTGGCTTCTAAAACTTCCTGGCGTACAGTAGGTGCTGCATTGTAGGCGGGGAAGAATTCTTCATCATCTTCGAGAATTTGCAGGTTGTATTGGACGATCCTGCCTTCTGTGGCATCTCCGACCCCGATTAATGCTTCGCCCTGTTCAACTGCCCTGTAAGCCAGGCCCAGTTCAACTTCCACCACATCAGCGAATTCAAAACCGTAATGGTTTTGGAAAGGAACCATGCCATCATCCCGTTCTACCCATTCAGCAGGAGTAGCAATGCTTCCGTATTCACCGCCACCTTCTTCCCTGGCGTACTCTGCTAAGTCAGACAAGGTTTCCCAGCCATATTCCTGCTGGGTCTCTTCGGTTACAAAGAGGACAAAGGTATTGTTGGCTGGAGCATAGTCTAACCAGACGATATTGTTTTCTTCTAAGTCGTAGTCGCGAATGGTCTGGTAGGTTTCTTCTTCTCCTTCCGGGAGCTCGTCACCTTCATAACCCATTACGTTCATCAGGCCTGTTCCGGTATACTCCCAGTACAGATCGATCTCTCCGGCTTCCAGGGCAGGACGAATTACTGCTACTTCACCAAGGCCTATTTCGTTTACCACATCATAGCCTCGCTCTTCCAGCAGATAGTAGGTCAGCCACCCCTGGGTAAGTGCTTCAGGAAAAGTTTTAGAGCTTACTACCACCGTGCCTCTTTCTTCATCCTCCTCAACTACCTCTTCTGCAGCATTGCAGCCGAACATCGACAAAGCCAGCAATCCGATGATCAAAACCAGTACGCTAACTTTCATGAATCTCATCAAAATATTACCCCCTTATTTTTAGTAAAAATAATTATTGGTTAAGCTTAAAAAGTTAATTAAATCATCTATCACCTTCCTTTGGCCTTATTTAAAACTAAGCTTTCATATGCGGAGGAGTAAGCATATCATCAATTAAAGTCAGGAGCCGATCTAAAGTAATGGCGATTACACCAATTATAAGGGTTCCTGCAACAATTAGTTCAGCCCTGAAAAAATCAATACCGGCAAAAATAACCGCTCCCATGCCTCCTCCACCTACCAGGGCGCCCAGGGCTGCTGTTCCGGAGGTGAGGACTACAGAAATCTTTATTCCAGCCATGACCACAGGCATGCTTAGAGGTATCTCTACTTTGAAGAGCATTTCCCACTCAGTCATGCCCATTCCCCGGGCTGCATCCTTTACATCACCGGGAACCCCTTTTAATCCGGCCAGGGTATTTCTGGCAATGGGAAGCAGGGCATATATGGTCAGGGCAAAAAGAGCCGGCTCGCGTCCCAATCCCAGAAAGGGAAAGAAAACAGCTATCACAGCCAGGGGCGGAATAGTCTGGCCAATATTAAATACTGTCATAACCCGGTCGGTGTACTTGACATATCTCTCGCGGGTTAAAAGCACCGCTGCGGTGAAGGCGATTATAAAAGCTACAACCACAGGAATTAGGACCAGCTGGAGGTGTTCTAAAGCATGCGGTGGCGAACGATCCAGCAAGGCAATCATGAACCTATCCATTTCAAAATCCATCAGTTATCACCACTAATCATATTGATATGCTTTTTAATATCTTCCCAGCTGATGGTTCCAATCATTTCTGCTCCATCACGGACTCCTACCAGGTCAGAGTTCTTTTTCATCATGATTTCCAGGGCTCTTTGAACCGGGTCAATGGCCAGGATAAAACTGTCCTTTTCTATGATTTGTTCCGGAATATTTTTGGTCCGGGTGACCAGCTCTTCGGATTTGGTCAGTTCCAGCAGCTTGATTTCCCGGTCTGTTCCGATCAAATCTTTTACAAAATAATTGGCAGGATTGCACAATATCTCCATAGGTGTGCCATGCTGGACCAGCTCACCCTTGTTCATAATCACAATATGATCGCCCATCTTAATCGCTTCGTTTATGTCATGGGTAACAAAACAGATTGTTTTTTTCAATGCTTTTTGCAGTCTTAAGAATTCATCTTGAAGGCGTCCCCGGACAATAGGGTCCACTGCCCCGAAGGGTTCGTCCATCAGCATAATCGGAGGGTCAGCAGCTAAAGCCCGGGCTACCCCGACCCTCTGCATCATACCACCGCTTAGCTGGTAAGGATACTTTCTTGAGACCTCTTCGGCATCCAACCCGACTGTTTCTAAAAGTTCTTTTACCCGAAGGCTTATTTTTTCTTCAGGCCATTTAAGCAGACGGGGAACCAGGGCCACGTTTTGTTCTACGGTTCGGTGAGGCATCAGGCCAATTTGCTGGATGACATAACCGATTTCGCGGCGCAGTTCATCAGGGTTAACTTCCTTGTCGCTCACTTTCTTGCCCTTGATATAAATTTCACCGCCGGTTGGCTCCACCAACCTGTTTATCATGCGCAGAATAGTGGTTTTGCCGCACCCGGAAGGTCCTACAAAAACACAAATATTTCCTTCGTCAATCTGAAAACTGATCTGGTTTACAGCAGGTATGGTTGAACCGGGGAAAACCTTGTCCACTTTATCTAATACGATCAAGGTTTCTGACCTCCTTAAAGATGGCGATCCTTACACTCTTCTCAATCCCGGAGAAGTGATCTTATATTCGATCTTGCCTAAAACGAAATCAAGCAGGATAGCAATGACAGAGACGATAACTGCTCCGGCGATAATCATATCCGCACTTTCCCGGGCGATACCGTGATGAATAAATCTGCCCAGGTTTCTTTCGCCTATAAATGTTGCTACCGTGGCTATACCGGTAATCATAACGACTGTTACCCGGATGCCTGCAAAGATTATAGGCCAGGCTATGGGGATCTGGATCTGGAAGAGAATCTGCTTTGCGGACATACCCATCCCCCGCGCGGCATCTAAGATCGGCCACTCCACCGACTTTATGCCCCGGTATACGTTGCGGATCATAGGCATCATGGCGTATAAAATAAGGGCCAGGGCTGCAGAAGTCCTGCCCAGACCAAGCATAGGGATTGTAATGAATATGCCAAATAATGAGATACTGGGAATGACAAAGAGGATATTACCAATACCGAAAGCAGTGCTGGCCAGTTTTTCGTAACGGCTGATAATCAGGCCGACCGATATCCATAAGATGAGAGAGAAAAACATTACTGTAAGCACCAGGGAAAAGTGGTTAAATGTGTATTCTATCACTCGATCCCAGCGGCGAATAATAAACTGGATGAAGCCAAGGTATTCATCGTAAAAGTTTGAAAACCAGAAGAGGGCGAGGGCGAGACTCAAAGGGGTCATTAATTAATCCTCCCACCTGACTAAAGAGTAGCACTGAAGATATTTTCTTATGATTTCCTAATTTATATTACATTTTGTGGCTTATGAAGTCAAGGAAATCTCAAGAATTACAGGGAATTAAGAATATTGTATCAAGATTCCTATCAGAGGATATTAGATGTTATTGATCCCAGGTAGTTTGATCACAATAAGGAAGAAAACAGCTATATGTTAACTAGTTCGGTTTTGCGGAATATTGACAGGATAAAGCCCCTGGGTTAAAATTATATTAGGGTCATTTAATTTTTGCTGGCCATGTTCAAGCTAAGAGAAATAAATAATCAGCAGTCCTGCTGCTCATAGTTATTAGATATGAGGGAGCACCGGGAACTAAAAGCCCGTGTGCTCTTTTTTTATTTTCGTGGGAGGTATTAAATATCATGAATTTAGTAAACCAGTTTTATGAAACAGGTGAGCCCCTGGTCTTAAGCGGAGAAAACCTTTCCGTTGCGGATGTCCATTTTGTGGCTCGGCAGTCCCGACCGGTCAGTATCGACCCAGAAGCGCGAGAGCGAATTGTCGCCTCCCGCGTGATGCTGGAAAGATTGGTTGATCAGGAAGCTGTAGTTTACGGGATAACTACCGGCTTCGGACGGTTCTGCGACGTAAATATTTCAAGAGAAAATTCGATCAAGCTTCAAAAGAATTTGATTTCCAGCCATGCTGCCGCTGTAGGGGAGCCTTTGCCTGAAGAAGTGGTCCGCGCTGCCCTTTTGCTTCGCACAAACGCCATGGCAAGAGGATGTTCTGGGGTTCGCCCCCAGCTTGTCGAACAGCTGCTTGAAGTTTTAAACAGGGGCGTTGTTCCGCTCATACCCGAGCAGGGGTCCCTTGGCGCCAGTGGCGACCTGGCCCCACTTTCACACCTGGCCCTGGTTTTAACCGGCGAAGGTGAAGCTTATTACCAGGGTGAAATAATGAGCGGTGCGGATGCCCTGGCAGCAGCGGGTCTGGAGCCGATTACCCTGCTTGAAAAAGAGGGCCTGGCTCTGATTAACGGAACCCAGATTATGACAGCAATTGGCTCACTTGCTTTTGTCGACGCAGAAAATTTACTGAAAGCGGCTATGATTACCTCTGCCCTGACCCTTGAAGCACAACTGGCTGTTCCTGATGCTTTTGATGCTTTAATAGCCGGAGTCAGGCCGTACAAGGGCCACCGATCTGCAGCAGAAGTAATTCGGCGTTTACTGGAAGGAAGCACCCTGATCGGCAGTAATGAGAAAAAAGTTCAGGATGCCTATAGTCTGCGTTGTATCCCCCAGGTCCATGGAGCTACAGCTAATGCCCTTGATTACGTACATGGTATTCTTGATATAGAAATAAACTCGGTCAATGATAATCCGCTCCTTTTCCCTGAAGAAGAACGGGTCCTTTCCGGCGGAAATTTCCATGGTCAGCCGGTAGCGCAGGCTATGGATTTCTTGGCTATGGCGGTAGCTGAACTGGGCAGTATTGCAGAGCGGCGGATCGAGCGTTTGGTTAATCCTGCCCTGAGCGGTTTGCCACCTTTCTTGATCAAGGATGGCGGGATTAATTCCGGGCTGATGATTGCGCAATATACAGCTGCTTCGCTGGTTAGTGAAAATAAGGGCTTATGCCATCCGGCCAGCGTGGATTCTATCCCTTCCTCAGCCAATCAGGAGGATCATGTCAGTATGGGCACGACTGCTGCCCGCCAGGCCCGTCAGGTGGTCAAAAACGTTTCAAGGGTGATCGGTATTGAATTGCTAGTTGCTGCCCAGGCTATCGATTTCAGGGGTGCGGAGTGCCTGGGTCGCGGAACAAAAGCGGCATATAAGCTGCTGCGTGAGGAAGTGAAATTTCTGGAAAAGGATCAGATCCTTTATCCACTGCTTGACAGGGCATTTGAAATGGTATCGAGCGGACAGCTTGTTGAAGCGGTGGAGCAGGAAGTTGATTTGAGTTAATCAACGAAAAGTAATATAATCAAAGCTGGCTTGAATAAATATACTTCGATTGAGCCTTCTTGATTTAAAAAAGGCTCGATTAAAAAAGGCGGCTCATCAATATGGAATCTATAGGGAAAAAAGCGCTCATGTATGCCCTTTCCGATGGAGAACTGGAAGAACAAATCAAAGAATCAGCTGAAACTAACGGCTTTAAAATGATCAAGGGAAAAGTCGGTTCTATGAGCACCGAAAAAATTTTTGCTGCCGTAGAGACTGCTGCACAGCGTGAAGGCCTTGTCAGGGGTGAGCATTACCGTGATACTCATGCCCTCTACCATGCTATTTTAGATGCCTTTGTCGGTATTTGCCGGGGTCAGCTCGGTCTGGGGAACATGCTGCGGACGGTGGGTCTGATCTTTACCGTAGTAAGAGGCCCGCGCACATCTGATAACCGGGATGATGGTGAATGGCTGGCTGTGGTGCTTTACGGGACGATAGGTGCACCCATCAAGGGTTACGAGCACGAAACAATCGGCCTGGGCCTTAATCACTTGTAGTCTCAATTAACATTATATCTTTACTAATTATCACACTCGGAGGGGTTTATAATTACAGCTTACCGTTCCAATTATCAAGAGCAGTTGTCGCCACAGTTAATCTGGTTTAGCACAAGTCAGCTCGAAGAAATCCACAGCGCAACCATCGATGTGCTCGAAAGGGCCGGGGTGCGGATAGATCACGATGAAGCGCTGCAGCTTCTCGAAGATGCCGGCTGCCTGGTTAAGGACCGTGTTGCTAAAATTCCGGGATGGCTGGTTGATGAAGCAATCAGGTTGGCTCCCTCGAAAATCAATATTTATAATCGTCATGCCCATCCGGCCATGAACCTTGAAAGCAACTGCACCTATTACGGCACTGGCTCCGATCTTCCATATCACCTGGATCTGGAAACCGGGAAAAGACGCAGTTCTGTAAAACAGGATATAATCAATACAGCAAAGCTGCTTGATAAGCTGCCCAACCTGGATTTTGCAATGAGTTACGGAATCCCAAGCGATGTCCCGGCAGCAAAAGGGGATCTGCATCAGTTTGCCTCCCTGCTTCTTCACTGTGATAAACCAATTGTTTTTACCTCCTTCGACGATCAAAATATTAGGATAATTTTCGAAATGGCTGCTGCAGCGGCCGGATCTTATGAAAAGTTAAGGGATT
>SKPU01000230.1 GCA_007119335.1 Syntrophomonadaceae bacterium | reverse complement strand
TTTTGGTCTTCATGGCTGCTTCAGGAAAGTGGCGAAGAAGGTTTGGTCCCGTGCGGCGCAAACTCATGAACCCCGTCAGGTCCGGAAGGAAGCAGCGGTATGTGAGTATTTGCGGGTGCCACGGGTGCGCCGAGCCGGAGCTAACTGCCTGGGAAGCGCCTGGGACTGGCGGTCAAAGGCAGGTGCACGACCTTAATTTATTAAGATTGAACAAGCAAAGGAAATTTGAGGTGTTTAGTTACCGTGGCTTATCAAAGCCTGTACCGACTGCATCGCCCGTTGATATTTGATGATATGACTGGTCAGGAACATATAACCCGGACTTTGAGTAATGCTCTGAGTAGTGGGCGGCTTGCTCATGCTTATCTTTTTTGCGGACCCCGTGGGACCGGGAAGACTACCACCGCAAAAATTTTGGCCAAAGCGATGAATTGTGAACAGTACCCAGTTCCTGAACCATGCGGCACCTGTAACCCTTGTCAGAATATCGCTGCAGGGGTTTCTATTGATGTTATTGAAATGGATGCCGCTTCGAATCGTGGTATTGATGAAATACGTGAATTGAGGGAAAGAACCCGCTATGCAAGCGCTGAAAGTCGTTACAAGGTTTATATCATTGATGAAGCACATATGCTGACCACAGAAGCTTGTAATGCTTTTCTGAAGACCCTGGAAGAACCTCCGCAGAATGTGGTTTTTATCCTGGCTACCACAGACCCTTCAAGGCTTCCTTCAACGATTGTATCACGCTGTCAGCGTTTCGATTTTCACCTGCTTACTGTTGATCAGATCAAACAACGCATGGAGCATATTCTGGATCAGGAGAAATGGAAGGCTGATCACGAAGCAATCCAGCTGATTGCCCGGCTTGCTGATGGTTCGCTGCGAGATGCCCTGGGTATCCTCGAGCAATGTTCTGCTTACGGTGAAGAGCAAATTAGCGCAGAGCACGTGCGTAGCGTAACCGGAGCAACCAGGACTGAAACGATTGATGCTTTGATTAAGGCGGCAGTAGATAATGATCCGGAATCCGGACTTGAGATCATTGAACAGGTGGTTTACAGTGGACGCGATCTGCAGTTATTGATGCGCGACCTGACTTTTGTGTTTAGCCGTTTGTTGCTTTATAGTGAAACTAAAGGCCAGTCCGGGAAACAAAAATTACATGGATTCGAAACTTTAGTTGGTAGTTATCACGGCCAAATATCAAGGCCCTTACTGTTGGATGCTGTTGAACTATTACATGAAGTTAGCGGTGAACTCCGTCACGCTCATTTCCCCCAGTTTATTTTAGAGGTCGCTTTAATACGTTTACTGCGTTTGCTTCATGGCCGTGTTCAGACCGCGCCGGTTTTGAAGCCGGATGAGGAAAAAAGAGCCGAAGAAAAAGCTCCACAGAAAAAAGAACCGGTTCATCCAAAACAAGATACAGAAGTTTCCGCTCATAAAAGCGAGGAGTCAAAAAGTGTCGTAAGAGATGCAGGGCAGGTTGATGAACAAGCAGCAACTCCGGGTTCTGGAAAAGAACCGATCAGCCTGGCCGATTTAAAGGATTTCTGGCCTCGCATTCTTCAGGAATTAAAGAAGAAACAAAAAAGTACTGCTGCCTGGTTGGAGCCCGCCGACTTGGAAGATTTTCGCGGAGAACTGGTCTGCCTGGCCTATTCTGCTGATTACTCTATTCACCAGATGAGGATTTCAGAAGACAGCCACCGTAAGCTTGTCGAGGAAGTGCTGTCTAATTATTGCCTTATGCCGGTCAGGGTGAAGGCAATTATTAAGGAAGAAAAGGGTGAAGAAGAAAAGGCAAATGTAAATTCATATTCTGAAGCTTTACCGCCCTTTGAAAATAAACCTGAATCAGTGCAATCCGGGCCGGCTTATCCTGATCAGGTTGAAGTCGACCAGGCTCAAAACGAAGTTAGCCATAGTAGCGGAGAGCAAAATGGTCAGGGAGAAAAGAGCAAGAAAGCGCCGAGCGCAAAAGACGCGATGGAGATATTTGGCGGAAAACTTATAGAACCTGACTGAAGCTGAGAGGAGGTGTAGTGATGCCTAATGGAGGAATGTCAAAAATGATGAAGCAGCTGCAGAAGGCTCAGGCTGAAATGAGTCGTAAGCAGGAAGAGATTGCCTCAAAAACCATAGAAAGCTCCAGTGGTGGCGGGGCAGTGCGTGTAGTTGTAGATGGTCAGAAGAACCTGGTTTCGCTGGATATCGATCCTGAAGCGATAAGTGAAGACAATCGAGAAATGCTTCAGGATATGATCATTGTTGCTGTTAACGAGGCGTTTCAAAGGGTTGACGAAATGGTTTCTTCCGAAATGCAGAAAGTAACCGGCGGTATTGATCTGCCACCGGGAATGTTTTAATAGTTGATGCAAAGCTAGTTAATTATAAAAGCTAGTTAATTATAAAGGAGGCAGTCGAAGATACCGATGATCTTTCCGGGGGCGTTAAATAAGTTAGTTGAAGTGCTGTGTCGTTTTCCTGGTGTCGGATCGAAGACTGCTCAAAGGTTAGCTTTCTTTTTGCTTGATCGTTCTCGCGAAGAAGTGGTTGCTATTGCCAGGGCCATGATTGAAGCCAAGGATAAACTGGCATATTGTTCAACCTGCGGCTGCCTTGCTGAGGCAGAGCAGTGCACGTACTGCAACGATCCAAAACGTGATCAGAGCTTGTTGTGTGTTGTGCAAGAACCGCGAGATGTTTTTGTCCTTGAGAGAACCGGTCAATATCAGGGCCTTTACCATGTTTTGCATGGGGCCCTTTCCCCCCTTGACGGAATCGGGCCCGAAGAATTAAAGCTCGATCAACTGGTCCGGCGCATTGAAGAGCTTGGTGTAGGTGAAGTGATCATTGCAACCAACCCCAATGTCGAGGGGGATGCCACTGCCGGTTACCTGGCCAGGCTTTTTCACCCTCTTTCAATCCGGGTGACCCGGATTGCTTTTGGTCTTCCCGTTGGTGGAGATATCGAGTACGCCGATGAGTTAACTCTTAGCCGGGCCCTCGATGGCCGCCGCGAAATTTAGACTTACTTGATTTGTTCTTTCATTGCCCCGTTGACGATTGCCGGTAGGTGGGCATAATCTTCTGTGGGTAGGTAAGACGGCGCTGCTTCATCGAAAAGGATATTTGCTGAAGCGGATATTTCCTCATCACCCGGCCACAGCACAAAGCAAAGCGGAACCATCGGCAAGACCGGGACAGCCATTCCAATTCCACTAATTGATTGTTGGTGACCACCCAGGGCTTCTGCTGCTTCGCGGAAGCGTTCTGGTTGTTCTTCGAATGTTTTTAGGAAAGGAGTGATTGCTCTTTTCCTGAAAGGCTCATTATAAATATCTCCGCCGGGGAGGTGTCGGTATGCGATCCATCGACCGGTCAGGGGGGTGCCGTCAGCGGTGACCAGGTAATGGAGCATGATGATTGACAGATATTGTGAAGCGGGGCTGCCATCCTCAGCAAAAATTTCACCAGCAGGGTGATTGATCAGATACTTCCGGTTGATAAAAGGGAGTGTAAGTGTTTTTGTCTTTGTGTCAAAATCAACCTTTGCTCTTTCAGCAACCAGGTTCGGGTCAAGAATCGAAAAACTTTTTTTTGCTTCCTCCAAAGTTACATCCAGATTAAAGTAGCTGCGTTTTTTATTCATTATAAGGCCTCCTCGATAAATTGGGTTATAGCCCGGGTTACTTCATCCGGCTTTTCAACCATTACCATGTGTCCGGCCCCTTCGATCACTTCAAGGGTTCCCTGTGTCAAACGT
>SKPU01000168.1 GCA_007119335.1 Syntrophomonadaceae bacterium | reverse complement strand
TACAAAAACCTTTTAAACAATGCAGAAGATGAGATGAAAAAAGCAGGAAAAGATTCCCGGGATATAAATGAACTATTAGAACCAGCTAACAAACTTATAGATGACAGTTTTTTCTGGGCTAATCAAAGTGAAGGGTTTGCTTACTTTATCTCTCCGGGATATACCAGGTACTACCGATTGCCTGTCCAGTTTGATGAATTGTCGGTGACCAGAGAGGTTTTTCATATTAAGCCGCTGCTTTCTTTGATTTCTACGGATGGACAATTTTATGTTCTCGCAATAAGTCAGCAGGATGCCCGCTTGCTGCGGGGAACAAACCACCGGGCCGAAGAAATTGATTTAAGTGACCTGTTAGAGAAGTTTGAAGAGAAATTTGCCACAGAACTGCCTGATCAGTCTTTGCAGTTTCATACCAGGGCTCCGGCTGAAGGTGGTGTCCGGTCAGCAATATATTTTGGGCACGGCGGGGACATAGACAGTATCCAAAAAGAAAGGATTCTTAAGTATTTTCGCTTCATTGATCATGAAATAAAAGACAAGCTTGGTGAATATAACGCGCCTCTCATTCTGGCCGGAGTGGATCACTTATTTTCAGTATACAGGGAAGCCAGCAAATATCCACTTCTTTTTGAAGAAGGGATAAAAGGTAATCCTGAAAATATGAGTATTCAGGAATTACACAGCAAAGCCTTGGAAATCGTCAAACCATACTTTCAAAAAAGGCAGGAAGAAATAAAGGGGTTATACTATGAATTAACGGGAACAGGCAAAACATCTGATCGCATTAGTGAAATAGTACCGGCATCATTTCATGGTCGGGTAAGCGATCTTTTTGTTCCGCTCGGTGTTCAGCAGTGGGGGAATTACAACCCTGAAAATGGTCAAGTCGAGCTAAGCGATGGACCGGCGACAGGAAGTGAAGATTTAGTTGATCTGGCGGCGGCTGAAACATTCCTCAACAACGGGAATGTCTATGCTGTGAAAAAAGAACAAATGCCGTCTAACGGGTCTGCTGCTGCCGTGTTTCGCTGGTAATCTTTGTTGTTGTTGACATTAATTGCAGAGACGATTATATTTTTTAAATAAAATAATGTTTTTTGAAGGAATGCATGGGATAAACCAAGAAGGTTGCTAGGTGGATCAATATAAGGTCCAATTTATATTCAGGAGGTTTTACATTAATGAGTGTTTTTGAGAAAGCGAAAGAACTGGGCAATGAAATTCGCAAAACTGAGGAGTATCAGGAGCTTGAAAGAACCAGTAAGAATGTTCAAGAGAACCCTGAAGCCAATCAAATGATCGAACAAATTCAGGAAGTTCAGCAGAAAATTCAATTTGCTCAGCAATCGGGGGTTGAGCCCAGCCAAGAACAGGTTCAGGAGTTTAATGACATGAAAACTAAAATGGATGCTAACCTGACTATCCAGGCTTATGCGAAAGCTCAGGAATCCTTTAACCAGTTAATGCAGGATGTTAACAATTCGATTAGTGAAGGGATTAGCCCGAGTGAAGGCAGTGAAGAGTAAGCATGAAGCAAAGTCTAAGATTTTTGCAGTTCTTAAAGATCCCTATTTTTCTTTTCGAATATGCTTTATCCCTGAAAGTAGTATAGCATTCGTTTTTCAAAGAATTATGGATATCGGAGCTATAAGGTCAAGCTAAGCCCATTAGCACTGTATTTCTAAGGTTCCATTCTGAGCTGTTTTTACAAAACTAATACCGTGTTTTACTATAATAGTTGACCCATAAGTTAAGGCAGCTGCAATTATGGAAATCGGGCTTTATGTTTGTTGAACCGCAAGGAAGCAGTGCTGATGGGGAATTGCTGATTGTCTTACACTTCACCCAGATACAGGGTATCAATTGATCCTGCTGAACGCCTCTATAGTGATGCTATATAATACCGCATCTATTTATAAAAAACTTCTTCCTTTTGGGACTTTTCGTCTGTTTGCCAAATTTGATACAATAACATAAAGGAGCAGTGAAGGTTGTGAAGCCTGTAATTAACTTGGGCGGTATAGCTGTGCTAACTTACGTCGTGGTTATTGCACTGTCGATTTTAATCGCAGTTGTCCTGATTAGGTATTACGAGATTCCTGTTTTAAAAGCCAGGGGGCAGGTTCATCCAAACATTGTAAAATATAACGGCGAAGTCCTGCTGGTTGCTATTATATTCACTGTTATTGGGGCCCGCCTTGGTTATGTCCTGGTTAACTGGTCTTTATACGCTGATGATTTGCCCAGGATCCTGGCTTTGTGGAGAGGGGGGCTTGCTTACCACGGGGCATTGATTTCTGCTCTGCTGGCTGTGACGCTGCATGCTTTTTTACGCAGGATTCCTTTGGGGCAGCTCCTTGACCTGGGCATCCCTTATATTGCCCTGGCTTACGGGATTGGCCGGTTGGGTTGCTTCTTAAACGGATGCTGTTTCGGGCAGGCCACCGATTTGCCCTGGGGGATGGCTTTTCAGGCTGTCGATTCGTTAACGCGCCATCCCACCCAGCTTTATGCCGCCGCCGCAGCGGTGATCATATTTCTGGTTTTGATCAGATTAAACCGAAGTGGATGGGTGCAGCAGCCAACGGGGGGAGGTTCCACCTTTGCCTGGTTTTTAGTCCTGCACGGGTTTTACCGTTTTATAAATGAGTTTTACCGGGTCAGTGAAGAATGGATTGGTCCGGTTACAATGGCCCAGGTAGCTTCATTTATAATGATCCTGGGGGGCGCTGCTATTCTTATGGTTCGGAAAAATATGATTGGGGGGCAGAGAGATGCATAAAAAGGCACTGCTCATTCTTGCAGCGGTTATTGTTATGGGGGTAACCCTTTTGTTTGTTGATTTTGAGCATGAAGCTTTTCCCCAGTACCTGACAATGACCTGGGGAATTCCCGAAGAGGTTACCGCTTTTGAGAATCTGCCAAGAGAACCGCAAGGGGAGAAGATAGAAATGGTTGAAGAAGGGGTTCTGCAGGTCAAGTGGCAGGTTGGTGGAAGCTACGTTCTCCCGATTAGTTCAACCTCAGATCAAGCAGTAGAAGGGGTAAGATATCTGGGCAGCGGGATCCCCGATCATCTGGGAGTGGAATGGATTGATCCGCGGGAAAAAACATGGTATCCAATAGATCAGATCCCTGAAGATAAAGTAAAGGTAATTATTGATGATGAAAATGGATACCATACTGTTGATTTTGGCCCACCGGAGGGTGCCGATTTTGGAGAAGATACGACCCGCCTGATCTGGTTCAGGATAACTCCTACAGAAGCGGAAAACTTTGAATTTGAAATTTTTGGTTACCAGGCGGAAGAAGATGACCACAACCTGGTTCGTGTCTCGAATGTCCTGACTCTGCAGGCCGAAATAGAGCAGTAAGCTGCTAAGATGCCTGCTAAGTTTTTAGATTTGGAAATTTGATTTGGAATTTTACTCTTGACAAGCCTGGTTATGTGTGGTAAAAATAGTTCAATTCCATATTGATAAATGCTTAGAATGGGAAGAGTAAGTATAACAGAGGTGTTTCAGCGAGCCGGCGGCAGTGGAAGGTCGGTACATACAGTTATACCGAATGGGCCCGGGAGCAGCGGACCAAACGCAGACACTACTGCCAGTAGGCTTCGCCGGAAACCTCGACCGTAACAATGAGGGGGGTATCGGTTCGGTTGCACCAGACGAACCCGTACCTTCAAAGAGTGGATTCCACATTGAAATTGGCCTGAGCGGCCCTGTGGATCTTAACACGGGTGGCACCGCGGAAGTTAACCTTTCGTCCCAGTAGGGATGGAAGGTTTTTTGATTTTAG
>SKPU01000028.1 GCA_007119335.1 Syntrophomonadaceae bacterium | reverse complement strand
GCTTTTTGATCGAATGGCTGGCTGAAGTATAAAGGCCCGGCCAGGACAGCCTGGTTTTTCTGGATCTGGCTTAAATTATCCAGAGCATAATCAATCCAGTTTGTAGTGGCAGGTAAAGGCGCGGTTTCTCGTTTTGGTAAAGGTGTTTCGATGAGAGGTGTATTCTGAGGTAGGTTAGCTTCTTTGCGAAGCTTTTTAAGAGCTGTTTCCAGACCGCCCAGTTCATCGACCAGGCCGTGTTCAAAAGCTTGTTGACCGGTCCAAACCTTTCCTTTGCCTATCTGGTCCACAGCCTCAGGACTAAGGGATCGGCTGTCAGCAACCCGTTTGACAAAAAGGTCATAGATTTGATTTATAAAATCCCAGGCTTTTTTACGTTCTTCTTCATTAAATGGTTCTTCAGGAGAACCAAACAGGTCTTTCTGGCCCCGCTGGATAGTTTCTCTGGTTAAAAGAAGTCGCTCCATTAAACGGGAGTTTACCAGTCTAGCCGAGATTACTCCAATCGAACCGGTCATGGTTGCTGGTTGGGCTACAATATAGGAAGCCGGGGTAGCTACGTAATAACCTCCTGAACCGGCTACAGAGCCCATCATTGCCGCTAGCGGTTTTCGTGCTGCTATTTTTTGCAGGATCGAGGTCATTGCTTCTGATGAGGCTGCCGAACCACCACCGGAGTCGATGTAAAGTAAGACTGCTTTCGCTCTTTTCTCTTTTAAGACCTGGCGGGCCTGTTGGACGAAGCTAAGATCCCCGGTTTGTTCATTGAATAGAAAAGGAAGAGGCAGGGGAGGCCGGGCGGGAGGGCGCTGGCTCTTGCCATCGACAATGTTGCCCTCTACCCTCAGGACAGCAATGTATTTGCCGGGAACAGGAGGTACTGGCCGGGGGAAACTTTTGGCGCATTCGTCCCAGCTGGCCAGGCGCACAGGTTTTTCCTCTTTTCCCAGGTAAGAGGGGAGGTCCTCAGCGTTGATAATACCGTCCACTAAACCGGCGTTTACTGCTTTTCCCCCGTACAGTGGGGTTTGTTCGATCAGGGCTTGAACTTGAGCTGTTTCTATATTACGACCCCGGGAGATAGCCTGGACAAATTGCTGATAATTGGAATCCATCAACCAATCAACCATTTCTCTGACTTCTTCAGACATGTTTGATCGGGTGAATCTTTCCAATGCAGATTTATAAGGGCTGATCTTAACGACATCGAATTCAATGCCGCACCAGTCAAGGGCATTTTTCATATAGAGTGAACGGTTAGCAAAACCCAGGCTGTAGATTAAACCGCCTTCCTGAAGCAGGATCCGATCTGCTGATGCTGCCAGCCAATAACTTCGTGGATTGTACATGGTGGACCAGGCAATTACTTCTTTGCCCTTGTTTTGCAGGTCATTGACCATCTGAGACAGGGCCTGGATTTTAGAGATCTCAAGATCAAGACTGCCCAGATGGAGAATCACTCCTTTGACGCGGGGATCTTTTGCTATCATTTTAAAATCAGTTTCCAGTTCCTGCAGGCTTTTTAACCGGGCCGTCATTTTTCTTTGTAAAAAGCCTTCCGGTGGTTGACGTAAGTCGGGGTAAGATCCGTGCAGGGTGAAAACAACATAATCGGGAGGAGTGGAGACTTTTTTCAGGATATTGCCGGTAATTGTTAACGCAGCACGCAGAATATATAAAAGGTAAGAGATAACCAAAACAGACACCCTTTCTGTCATAAGTTATTTATAAAGCTTCGGTTTTTTTAGATAAACTCCTTCCAGCTTTAAAAATCATCTTAGAGTTAACAGAAGGACTACCAGTCTGACATAGTCATTTGTTCACCCTAATAAGTGGAAAGAAGATTGTTTTGGCAGGTGAATCGATAATTATAAAGCAGGATGCAGCTAGTTATGTGCAGAAGGTAAAGATAAGGCGAAGGTCCAAATAATTTTCAGGAAAGGTGCTTTATGCTTAAAGCTGTTCTTTTTGATTTTGATGGAACCCTGGCTGATACCGGGCAAATACTTTATAAAGTTTACGACCAGCTTTCTCAAAAACATGATTTGCCCTCGATGCCTTATGAGGAGTTAGAAAAATTAAGATCTTTGCCTATTAGGGAGAGATTTAAAAAAGCAGGTGTTCCACTTTTCAAGTTGCCAGGTATCGCCCGTGATGCTTTGCCGATCTATACAAAATATATCTTGACGACCGAGCCTTTTCCGGGCATCAGAGAATTACTAAAGAATTTAAGGGAACAGGACTTTATCCTGGGCATTATTTCTTCTAATAATGTTATGAACATTAATAAGTTTTTAGAGGATCATGACCTGGAATTTTTTGATCTTATTCGCTGTACCTCAGGGTTATTCGGTAAGCATCGGACCATTAAGCAGGTCCTTAAAGATCTTGAACTTCAGGGCGAACAGGCCGTCTATGTGGGCGATGAAATCCGTGACATCATCGCCTGTAAAAAGGTCCCCATTAAGATTATTGCTGTTTCGTGGGGCTACGACCATCTTTCCTTGCTCCGGGAAGGAAATCCGGATAAATTAGTATATAACCCGGGAGATATTCCAGACGTTATAAAAGAATTGCAAACCCCTTGAGTAGATTTTTACGCTTTGCTTTTATCGGTTTCTTCTTCAAATTCATCTTCAGGATAGATGTCCAGGCAAAAGTTTTCCGGGTATTTTGCGGTTACATCTTTATAATAGTCTTTTATGATTTGCATGTCACTTTTAAAGTCTCCACTGGGCATGAAAGCCGGGCCGAAAACAGCCAGTTTTTTCCGATAATCCAGGCAGGTTAATACTATAGGAACTTGCGCTTTTAGAGCGGTATAGTAAAAGCCGGTTTTCCACTTACAATTACGTTTCCTGGTTCCTTCCGGAGTAACCAGCAGGGCAATGTCTTCTTTTGAGTTTTTGATTAATTCAGCCATTTTATCGACCATTGTACCTGGTTTGCTGCGGTCGACGCTAACCGCACCCGCTGATAACAATAACTTGTTAAGTATAAATATATTCAACCATTCTTTCTTGATGAAAAACTTTAGGGGGTATCTCATTTTATGGAAACCGCCCATCGATATTATTAGATCCCAGTTGCTGGTATGTGGTGCGCCTAAAACAACTGATTTGCTTACATCCATATTCTTATTCTCGTGCAGGGTCCAGCCTAAAATCTTAAACATGAATATACAAAACGTTTTAAACATATAATTTCCTCCCGAGTCAAGTAGCTAAAAGCATTTTAACATAATTTAGGTTTGTTACAAAGTTTTATGTGTTAACTTGAACCGGGGAAAAAGAAATTGGTGGGCGAAAACCGTTTAATAATTAATTCCTTGATAGATCGTTTATAGGGCTGGACCATTTCTTAATTGAGGTTGAATTTAAATTATTTGGGTTCAATATCATAGGAACACGCAGGGACGGCATTTTTACCCATTTATTGAGCAAAAGTGCGGTCCAGTGCCATGTTTTAAACTAGATGCAGATCCAGAAATATTTAACATAATTTGGAGAATTAATGGTCCGGATATCGGATGGAATATGGTTATGGTTGCCATTGAAGAAGTAAAAAAGCTCGTCACCGGCTTCATAGACAAAACCACACCGCCCCTGGCTTTCATCTTCGTTAATGCGATTTACCCAGTAGCTCTTAACCACTCCTGCTGTACCAATTGATTCGTACCAATGCAGGTCGTAACTTATTTCTCCTTTTTCAGCCAGACTTAAGATTGTATCTATTGCTGTTACAACTCCAGGTTGAAACATATCCGACCTAAGGTTATGAGCTGTAACTTCAACTTCTTCAAAAATATGCTTAT
>SKPU01000227.1 GCA_007119335.1 Syntrophomonadaceae bacterium | reverse complement strand
TCCAAACCAGTTCGCCTCGACGATCGAGGTAATTAATAACACTTCTAAACAATGAAGGGTTGGCAGATAAAGTCGAAAGATAGTTTTCAGTATCTATTGGTGCAAAGCAAAACAAGAAGCTATTAGTAGCTATGTTGAAAATATTCAATCTCCTCTCTCTATTTTCCCTATAGATAAATAGTAACTTAAATAACAATAAGAATACTTTTATTCTTTATATTGATCTTTTATAGTATAGCATTATAAACATTATAATAAAAGGGCTCGGTCACCCATAGTGATCGCGTCCTGTGGACTATACCTGCCCACCATGATATAAAGTAGGTGTGTAAATACACATAAGAGTGATTGCCATGAAAAGAACTCAAATACTAGTTAAAGAACAACAGCATAACTACCTTATTCAGCAGGCGGAAGTTAACAATCCTGGCTTAAGAATTATTTTCAGAACAAGCTGTAAAAATAATTTATGCTGCTCCCCTATATCTTCCCCGCGTCCTGCATATCTTTAAAAAATATGCAGACCAAAGCTTTTCTTTCACTGATTGCACCGGCTTTGCTATGATGGAAAAGTTGAGGATTCAAGAAGCACTTACCTTTGACCGTCACTTTAACTACGAAGTATTTGGTTTCAAGCAGGTTTAATTAGAAGCTGTTCAATAAGAGGTGAGCAAACCATGTCAGAGAGTCAAGATTTAATGGTTTTAAAAAGCGACAGATATATGAAAAAGCTTTGCGGGGAAATTAGTGAGCGCTGCGTAGGTTCTAAAGGGAATATAAAAGCTACCGGGTTTTTTGCAGAAAAACTAAGCTCATTTGGCTTCGATGTTGAGATGCCCCGGTTTCACTGTTTTGACTGGCATGATCATGGTGCCAACCTGAAAGTAAACGGGCAATCATTCGAAGTCTTTACTTGCCCCTATTCCGTGGGCAGTGAACTCACAGGAGAACTGTGTACAATAGCAAGTTTGGAGCAATTAAAGCAGGTAGATGGAACAGGTAAAATAGCGTTATTAAAAGATGAAATAGCCAGGGAGCAGCTGATGCCCAAAAACTTTCCTTTTTACAACCCGCAGGAACACCAGGAAATAATCAGCTTGCTTGAATCCAAAGGGTTTAATGGAATAATTTCAGCAACCGGAGTAAACCTTGAGATAGCAGGTGGCATATATCCATTTCCTCTAATCGAAGACGGGGATTTTAATTTACCGGCAGTTTATATGAAAGACGTGGAAGGAGAAAGGCTTTCTGCTTATGATGGCCAGGAAGTCAACATGGAAGTGAGGGCAGAAAGGATACCTTCAGAAGGGTGCAATGTTGTGGCCCGCAAGGGAGATCATAAGGCTCCCAGGTTGGTTTTTCTTGCCCATCTAGACTGCAAACAGGGCACCCCGGGAGCTATTGATAATGCATCGGGCATTGTCACCCTGCTGCTGCTGGGTGAATTGCTTGCTGACTTTAAAGGACCACTGCAAGTTGAAATTACAGCAATAAACGGTGAAGATTATTACTCCAACCCAGGTGAACAGCTTTATTTAGAAACCATAAAGGACCGTTTTCCAGAAATCCTGCTGGCCATCAATATTGACGGGGTCGGATATATAAATAGCAAGACTGCCTTTTCTTTGTATAATCTGCCGCCGGGCCTGCAAGAAACGGTCAAAGAGGTTTTTTCCGGTTTTAACGGAATAATTGAAGGTGCTTCTTGGTACCAGGGCGATCACAGCCTTTTTTTGCAAAAGCAAATACCGGCGCTAGCCTTAACTTCGGAACAGATGGAGAAGATTTTAAAAGTAGCCCATACAGAGGCCGACAGGCCGGATCTAGTAGACTGCAGCATGCTGGCAGAGGTGGCTATAGCCCTGTCAAAGCTTGTGAAAGCGCTTTCAAATGAATAGCTTAAAATGTATTTTAAAAGAACTCTTTTTGCATCAACTCTTCCGGCCTGGCGAAAATAAAGATTGCCAGGTTGATAACTATTAAAACCAAAAACCCGGCTAGCCCCATCACGCCGGTAAGCAGCGGTGTTGATCCGGCAAGGGGCATAATGGCCAGTCCGGCCACAGCATTTATAGAACCGTGAAAGACTGCTGCAGCAATAACACTGTTGGCTTTTATAGTTATATAGCTGAACATGGGAGAAAGCAGAATACACCACAAGGTCATCATCAATACCCCGGGAACCTCGTAGCCCGGATAATTATGACCCATTAGAATTAGGGGAGCATGCCAGATTCCCCAGATAAAACCGATAAACAGGGCAGATTTCCAGAACCCGGCAGATGCTGTTTCCTTTAACAGGAACCCTCTCCAGCCTAGCTCTTCACCAAATGCGGCAACTGCGTTTATCGTAGGCCCTGCAATGAGCCCCTGAGCCAGCATCACCCAGAAAGTTAAAACGGGTGAAAAAGGCATCTCTTCCATCGCTCCTTCCGGAAGATAATCGCCAAGATATTCGGTTATACCGACCATTTCAGAAGAATAGCTCACCCCGGGCAAAAGAAGACTGACTCCGATAGTAGCAAAGGTGATCAAAACCGGCAGGCCCCATGCCACCAGGAGCCATTTGTTTCTGTTTGTATTGACTCCGTAAGTCTTCATAACCGGCTGCTTGTAGATAAACTTTTGGACGATTATTGTGCAGAGCAAAGGAAAGAACATATATACAACGGCAAAAGCCGTGGCATAGAGCGTACCCCACTCTAATCCGGATAGATAAAACAGGCCTGCTGCAATCCAGCTAATCAGTAGTGTAAGGATTACAAAGATAAGTATTTTTTTTCTGTCCATATTTATTGTAGCGCCTTTCTTCTTTATCACTAAGATATTGTAAGTATTTTTGAGTCATGTAGATTATAGCAGAGGAAAAATAGTTATGAAACCATCTGAGGCCAAATCAGCCTAAATTAAAAGGAATGTTGCAATAATTGTGAGGCTGACCATAATAATATTGCTTATACTGTGCATGATCATGGGGTATAAGACGCTCCCGGTCTTTTCATAGCAATCTCCGTAAAAGATTCCTAAAATAATTGAGAGGATCACCTGGAAGAGGTTGTAGTTTAGAGTAAAAGGGTCAAAAGAAAAGCCGACATGGGCCAGGCCAAAAATGATTGCCGCAATGAAATTAGGATAACTTATTTTTCCCTTCAAAAAGCGACCTCTGACAACAAGGGCCAGCATGGTGATGGCAAAAGCTCTGAAGATGAGCTCTTCTGACGGGCCGGACAGCAGAAGCTGAAAGCTCATTTGTCCAAAGATGTTGAGGGCAGTTAGAGGGAAGGGAAACACTTGAAATGAACCGGATAAAATTGCGATAATATGGCTGACTAAAGAACCTGCGCCAAAAATGAGGGTAAATGTTAAAACATATTTTCTGCCAACCTCTTTATTGCCCCACTTAAAACCGAAATCGAGGGGTTTAAATTTGGTTATAGCAGTGATCATGAAGATGAAAATAAGGGCCTGGACAATATGGTGCACCGATATCCAGGCATATGAACCGTCCGGGTCAATGACATGATAGTTGAATAGATCGGCTATGGCACCGGATAACCTGGGCACACCGAGGAGTAGTGCTGTCAGAACCAAGATCCAAAGACATTTTTGCAAGACTTTGTTCATTGTCGGTTCTCCAATTATTATTTAATGCCAAATCCTTTAAACTCACCGGTAGGTTCTTCCCAATTTTCTTGAACCTTATCAACCACAGCCGCAGAAGGCCCTTTTTGGCACCACTTTTTGTATTCCTCCAAATTTTCCTCTTCACCTTCTGCAACAGTCTCTACTGCCCCATCAGGCATGTTTTTAACCCAGCCGGCCAGCCCCAGTTCATGAGCCTTGTGCCGGGCTGAAGTTCTAAAGTTAACTCCCTGGACCAAACCATAAATTCTAAGATGAAGTCGTTTCATGACAACTTGTTCCTCCCATATTTCATGTTACCTGTTTATATTAATTTGAGAATAAAAACAAAATAAATTATATTGCTTTTTAATATAGCATTCGACTATTTTTGCGTCAATACTACTAACGTTATCATACAGGATCTCAGGGCATGTTTTGTAACAATTCAAGACCTAACCACTTACTTACAGCGGTAACTTGATCTGTATGGTCCCTTAAAACAACTCAAGCCAGTAATCTGCTGTTACAGTTTTATCTCCTTCCATGCTAAATATTATCTCACTGTTATTGCTTTCCACTGCTCCCGACCAGTGGCTGAATTCTATCCGCTGCCCGGTGTCAGGATCGCCGAATTCCGGTGATGGGGAGTAATCATATGCATTAAGAGGCACATAAGTGCTGTCCCTTATGCCGTGTATAACATAATCAGTGGGCTGAGGAAAATTTGCAATAGAACCATCTTCTTTTGTAACCCAGGCGGTAACAATTGCTTCCGGCAACCCGGAAGATTCTATGGTCA
Organism: Syntrophomonadaceae bacterium; assembly: GCA_007119335.1. GTDB lineage: Bacteria > Bacillota > Dethiobacteria > DTU022 > DTU022 > B1SED10-74M. Next base: position 9,153 of record SKPU01000227.1, on the reverse strand, counting down.
AAGTTTTCGGAGGTTGGATGACGTTGGTATCAACAGTTACTCTAAAACTTGCTTCGGATGAAATGTTTGAAACAAGCAAGTATAAACTCTCTGCATCGTCATATACTCTCACAACGTGGGGAGTGTTTTCACGGTGTTCAATCCTGCAATAGTTAATATCCCTGCATACGTCATTGTAAAACTTATAATTGGCTGCAGTAAACCAGGGCGAACTCCAGGAACCATCACTGTCCCGATGTTCAACTGATACAACAGCTTCATAATGATCTTCTCCGGGATCCAGGGCAATATGAATAACTCTGGAGGTATACTTTGATAAATCAAATTCATAGGCTTCGCCATGGTAATCTTGTATAGTAAGATCTTCATCGTTTTCCTTAGAAGAGCAGTCTTCCCATTTTACTAGCACGAAAACCTGTGGTGAATGGCCAAAGTACGGCAGGAGTATTCCAAAAAGGTTAAGTTCCGAATCGTAAGCTCCGCAAATAAAGTTCCAGCGTAGAGAAAGATTGTCATATTCGTCAGCACTAATGACCGTCCATGGGGGAGAAAGCGTATCCATCGCCAGTTTGTTGGGGAAGACGTCTTCAGGTACAGACAGACCAAACAGAAGTTCTTTTTCATCCGACCAGTACTCCTCCGAAGCTGTAATCTCATAAAAATCACCGATTACCTTAACATCTTCAAGATATTTTGGAAAAGGCAACTCTTCCCTTGGATCTTGGACCCTTTCAAAATATATTTCTATTTCTTGTTCCAGGGCCCCTTTTGGTGCGGAAACGCTGACTCCATCAACTCCCCTGATCAAACCGCCGGGCCTGAGGCTGGTTGTAGAGTCCGGGGTTGTGATTAGTATAATTGCCTGCGCCACACAGACAACCAAGATCAGGGCAATGCTTACCAGCAGCCATAATTTCTTGCCTGCTTGATTCATCATCCCCACGTCTTTTGATTAACCTTATTATCATCTGTTTTAATACAGGCTTTATTGTGCAGTATTATTACTTAAGATCAGTCGTAATTTCTATTACCAAAAGAGCTCTACAGTTCAGTCATGTTAGAAAACCATAATCTGATCTAAGTAATTTGTAAAAGCAAACCCTGCAACAAGGCCGAATACCGTCAGCAGTATTCCGAGCACCAGGCTGATTATGATCAAAATGCCCATGATCTTAAAATAAGTGTTAAGACTAGAGATAAGCTTATTGAAGTTGACCGAGTAGTTGCCCAGGGCATCTTCGTAAAGCATGGCATCGGCGTGGGATTTGGCTTTTCTGAGCATTACCCCCAAAATGATGGTTATAATCCCCGGTATCGCTCCGACCACAAAAGCAAAAAGCCCGGGAATTGCTGACAGAATTCCTCCTATAATCGTCATGATCCCCACGAAGCCCATCCACTTACTCAACTGTTCCAGTTTCTCTGCATGAGCCGGGGTATTCTGAGCGCCTGCAGCTGCTGCCGGCTGTGGTGCAGCTGTACCGGCATGGTAAGCAGCTGCAGGGTTTAATCCCTCCACCTGCTCGGCTCGGGTCCAGCCTTCCATGCCCGCGGTCCAAACCATATCTGCCGGACCAACCTGGCCTGCTCTTGCTCCTTCGGAAAGCTGATCAAAGCTGTAGGGCCCCTTTTGTTGCCCATCTTTGTAAACATACCACTGCGAAGCCATTTCTTTTGCCTCCTTTTGCCCTGGTCAAGGGCTGTTTAATTATTTTTCTGCTCTCTATGGACTCTTAAAACAGCTCAAACCAGTACTCTACTGTTACTGATTTATTCGCATCCATAATAAAGGTAATCGAACGGTTTGTATCGGAGACCGCACCCGACCAGCCTGTAAAATAGCTTTCTATTTGTTCAATGTCTGCCGGGGCTTGCAGGTGTACTTCCGTGCCCTGTTCGATACCTGTTATTGTATACGGTGTCCTACCGCCATGGCCTGTTTTGCTGGTAATATTCACTCCAATTTTCATTGAGGGATCGTCTGCAGGTGATTTTACCGACAGGGTATATTTTTCCGGCGGCTCTACCGGATCATCGGGCTCCTCAATTACTTCCGGATCGGCAACGTAGTGGGCTGTTACAGCTTTTTCTCCATCCATGACCAGGTTAATTGACCTGTTCGAGCTGCTAATCGCTCCCGACCAACTGCTAAAGCTCTTGCGCTCTGCACCGGAACCCAGGTATTCCGGGGCTTCCAGGTGAACCTGGGCCTGTAGATCAATATTAGCTACCTGGTAGTTGGTTTTGCCCCCGTGACCGGTGTTGCTGGTTATATCAACGCCAACCCTATTGTCTCCCGTCGAGTTGACGGTCAGAGTATAGGAAGCAGGGGGAAATTGCACCGGATCTTCATCTGTAGGGTCATCTACTGGGTCGTCTACCGGGTCGTCTGCCGGTTTATCTGCTACATAATGAGCGGTCACAGCCATATCATCATCCAGGGTAAAGGTGATAGATCGGTTTGTGCTCTCCACTGCACCCGCCCAGCGCTCGAAAGTATAGCGCGAATCACCGGAACCGACGTATTCTGCGGCTTCTAGGTGAATTTCTGTGCCGGACTCCACATACCCTGAGTAATTTGTTACGCCACTATGCCCGGTATTGCTGGAGATGTTAACTCCGCTTTGCCCTGATGAGTTAACGGTAAGAATGTGGGCGGACGGCATAGATGGCATGTGAGTATAATACTCAGCTGTTGCGGTTGCATCATCAAGGATATCAAACATATAAATTTCGAGAAGACTTAAATCGTCCAATATCAAGTTTACAGCCACCATTTCTCCAAATACAGTCAAGGGAGGGATGCCCAGTTCTTCATTGACTTCCCTGATATCCCTAACAGCCTGTTCCACGAAGCCATCATTAACAAACCTGCCAATTACAATGTTCAGCGCCTCCATTTCTACCGTTGTTAGTGCCACGCCCCTATCAGCAAAATAGTCCTCTGCCAAACTCATGGCATGATCTGAAGCCCTGGCTGCCAAATTAGAATCTAGCGCATTAAAAGTGAGGCCAAATTCAGGAATTTCGGGGTCATCGTAAGTATCTTCTTCAGCGGGGTCAACATCCCAAAATCTATCATCTACAAATTCTCCCGTATCTCCTGTAACAAGGTCTGGATGCACAATAATTTCATCAGGTCTATAAGTTTCCCACCATTCTCTTGCCTGGCGTTCACTGTCGTCATATTCGTCGTCAGGACCGGCAGGGTCAGGTCCTCCCACGCTTGGGTCATAATAAACATCGTCTTCGTCATGATCATCATCAGGATAAGACGGTCCAGTAATAGGACAATATGCAGGGGTGTCTTTATCATCTTCTTGTTCTCCATTATCTCCACACGTGCAACTACCTTCACATTCGCATGCCGGTCTTACTCCCTCACCGTTATCTTGCCCACCATTATCTCCTTCATCTTCCTCTTCTGCTGCTTCTTCCTGGGCAGTTGCTCTTGCTTCTGTTTCTGCTGCTTCTTCTGCACGAATTTGTTCCGCTTCAGCTTCCTGTTCATTGGCTACGTGATTAGCCAACCTAGCCATTCCAGTACATGCCAAGCTTGTAGCGCCAAGTAGAGCACTTACTGGCGCACTTAGACCTGCCGTAGTACCCAGGGAACCAAGTGCTATAACTCCTGCAGCTGCGCTTACCCCACTTAAAAAATTTCCGATTCTACGGTTCCTATTAGCCTGTTGATCCAGATAGTCTGGATAACTGCCTCCAGACAAGGCATGAAAACTCGGATCTTCGCCGAGCTGATCTTGTGAATCCCAGGGGCTAAGACTGGGTCCACCCATACCCAAATCTGGAAATAAACTATCCCCGTGCCTGGCAGGTATTGGCAATCCAGCGGCAGTTAAAAAGTCATCCATGCTAAATTTCCCAGAAGCCAGCATTTCTTCCATACTATCGTACCCCAATATGTTTAGCAGGGCTGGATCATCAAAACCAGCGGCATCCAGCATTTCTTCCAAACTTTCGTACTCCAATATGTTTAGCAGGGCTGGATCATCCAAACCGTTAATATTCAGTTTGTCTATCAGCACTGCTAAAACTAACGGATCCAGCTCCTCCCGTGAAGCATCCGGAGTCCGGTAGCCATCGTCTTCCTCATCATTTTCGGAGTTGTTCTGTGCTGATAGCGGTGTAAAACCCAGATTTAAAATTAGCAGCAGCACTATAACGCTTGCTACCAGTTTAGACCATCCGCAATGCTGCATTTTACTTTTACACATCCTCATCACTGCCATCTCCTTATTAAAATTAATTAACCACCTAGAACTTAAGGTAATCCGATTAAATCTTAATTTGGATCAAAACTTGTAATTAAGGCGCATAATACTGACTGAGGTTTCCTCAAGTAACTCCAGATGCTCCAGATCAATTGTGGGATAAACAAGCGTAATTGACCAGTAGCCTTGTTCCGGATATTGCTCAAATGTGCCGGAGCCAGGGCTTTCAGAGTCACTCTCGTGATAAAAAATCACTTCGGCAAAGATTTGTTGCTGACCTTGCCATTCCCTTGTTTTTATACTAGCTTCTTCAAACCATTCGCTTCCCATTGACCCTTCAAGGTCTTCTTTCCCATAGTCCAACAAAGAAGGATTAACAATATCTGTGATCGAAACCTCATAAGGCCCGATGACCATTGCATTTGCTGGAATGTCCAGTTCAGCCAGCGCTTCTTCCACAGAACCAGGGTAGGAAAAAATCCACTGCTGGCTCTCAAGTTTATCTTTGATAATTTCTTCTGCCTGTGCGCTATGTTCCCGAATATCTTTGGTTTGTTCTGATTCAAAGCTGAACCCGCTGGGGATAACTTCTATGATATTTTCAGGCAGATCCAGTTCCTGGCCAATCATCCCGCAACCTCCACTCCATAAAAGTATAAAAACCAAGACTACCAGCATTAAACAGGTTAGATTAAGTTTTGACATGCTAATTCCTCCAGTTTCTTATGAAGGCTTAAATATCGATCCTAAATTCCATTTCAAATCAAATAATTTATTTCTTGAGAATTTTCCATGTGGTGCATTTTACAAAATCAATCAGTATGTCATAAATACATCAATAACCTCTTCCAGAGCCGGATGTTCAAAATGCATCAACATCAAGTTGCCATTTACTGATACTTCAAGATCCTGAAAAACACCGGTGCTGCGAGCTTTTTCCAGCTTGCTTAATGTTTCTTCTTCGGCAGTGGCCGGATCATAGAGGTAGAACTCCAGGTAACCACCTTCTAATCTCAAAGCCATTGCATGTGCTGAACCGATCATGTCTTGATATTCAACTTCATAGACATCTTCAACATTAAGACCTTGATTACTAAAATAATCTATAAGCGCTACAAACTGATCATGCAAATGCTCGTATTCCATATCCTCTTCATTACCAGCAACTTCTTCAACTACACCTTCCACAGTTTCTACAATCTCATCCAGCCCTGGATCGGATTCTTGCGATATGTCGTCTGCAGTACCGCCGCATCCCAATACCATGGCAACCCAAATAAGCGCCAATACCAGAAGTAATGCTTTTTTCAACAAAGTCAACCTCCTTTTTCAAATAACACCTTAACAGCCCTGGCAGTACGGTAAACAGCATCTCCGAAATTTCTTTCTAGCGAAAAGTGAGTGATTCGGTTTTTGTAGAACTCGAGCTATAAGCCTGGTAGATTTCAAGCAGCAGCTTAAAGCTTCCGAAATCACCGTGAGTAAAAGATGCAACCTGGCTGTCCCAGGCCGGGTGTATAAATGAAGCTTCGCAGATATATGCCGCTTTTCCACCTATGTTGCCCGGGTTTCGTTCGAAGCTTTGAAGTTCCCACCCGGGAACATTCTCTCCGGCCAGAGATCTTTTAAATTCGCTGTTGAACTCGGGATCGGGCAGGGTAAAAGGTACAAGAATTGGAACGGCACTCATGCTAAAAAAGCCGTAAGTATCCGGTTCCATCTCTGATCCGTTAGCTTCTGCTTTTACGACGTTTCCGCCATGATCGACCCACATGGTCCAAGCCGTTCTATCACCGCCGTTAACAGTAAAACTGCCCTCTATCTTATCAGCAGTAATCCCGTCAATCGTTTCAGTTCCTAAGTAGTCGTAAGTGGTTAAAGATTCTCCATCATAACAACCCGGGCTTATACCTTTCCAGCGAGCGCTCTCGACTAGTTTTACAAAAGTGCCAAAGTCAACCCAGCCTTCTTCTGCAGACATTGGCTCGAAAGTAACTTCTTCTGCTGTGTCGGCACTATCTTCGAAGTTGTTCGAATCACCGGCCGCTGCAGGCCCGGGTTCTGCTGCCGGGTCGACCTGTTCCGAAATAATTTGGTTAACCAGGTCAAAAACTGCTTCCATGTCTTCCAAACAGCCCACTGCAAACAAAGGCATCAAAACAACCAGAACACAGAGTAATGCCACATTAAACTTAAAGTATTTCACGGTACCCGCCTCCCCGGGGTTTAGTTTTTATACAGGCAGATCAAGCTTTGATATCTTCTAATCAGCCGGATAGGCCACAGTTATTTCTGCCTGGACACCTGGCAGCCATTCATCCATATATTCAAGCTGCATCTCATGAGGTTCTGATATCAAAATAGCTGGTATAAGGAGGGTACATGCATGCTCCTCATCACCGGCATCGCCCTGCCAAAGAAGACTGAAGCCCATGTGCCCGTTTTGGTTGGAGTGCCATCCCGCCAACTCTTCCTTGTAGAAAGCAAAAACAGAATCGGGTGGGTCAGTAGTTATCATCCAGATCACATTACTTTCCTGGTTTTCTCCCACCCAACCATGATTGTGAATCTGTGCGCCGGGGTAAACGGGATAGGGAACATCATCCTTTTTAGGCAGGTTACCGCCAACCCCACTATGTGCTGCTGGAGCCCATAAATCAGAGGTGTCAGGAGCAACCTCCTCACTTTGTACTTCGGGTGTTTCTTGTTCTTCTGGTAATTCTTCCGACACATCTACAGCAGGGGGTTCTGACGCTTCATCTGCCTCAGGCGGAGAAGCATCATCACGAGCCAAGATACCGCATCCTGTTAAGGAGAAAACCAACACTAACATTGACACCATGACTAATAACAGCTGCCATTGAAGCCTTTTTTTTAGCATTTTTTCTTCCTCCTAACTTAGATTAAAAACATCTTTAAAACTGTTGAACCATTTCTTTTTTCCAAATACCCGTAAGAACCGGGGGTTGTTCTTCCTCCCTTTTTCCTAAAATATTAATTATTGAGTTTACATCCAACTATTTCATGGCGAACTCATTCTTCCTGATATTCGCCATTGATCCAGCTTCCGCTGACCCTCCGGCCGTCCGGGTGGGTCATTGTTCCCTGCCCGTGTCCGACACCGTCTTTAAAATAGCCGACATATACTTCACCACCGGTAAATACCATAGTGCCGTAACCTGTGATGCTGCCATCCTTGAATTCCCCGGTATAGGTTTTGCCACTGGCATTAGTCCATGTGCCCTGCCCGTGCGGCACGCCGTTTTCCAGTTCTCCCGTGTATTCCCCTCCGTCCCAGGATATAGTGCCATAACTTGAATCCGGTTCAGTATCGTTTGGGTCATCGGCCGGTGGCGGTGGTGGTTCCGGTTCTTCTGATGGTGTGGGTTCCGGCTCTTCTGATGGTGTCTGTTCCGGTTCTGGCGCTGGAGTCGGCTCCGGTTCTGGTGCCGGAGTCGGCTCCGGTTCTGGTGCCGGTGCCGGATCCGGTTCCTCTGCTTCTGGTTCATATGATTCTTCTATTCCAGGTTCTGTCGTTTCATCGGGTTCATCGATTTCCCAGGGCGTCTGCTCCTGGTTTAAGTCATTGACAACAGCCGACACTTCTTCTTCTGCCATCTCAGGGCTGTCTTGAAAAAACAGAAAATATGCGGCAGTACCCCCCAGGGCCAGAAAAACAACAGCAGCGGTAATAACAATAAGCCATGTATTGCCGGCCTTTTTCTTCGCTACTCCCTTGCCCGGAGCCGGATGGCCCGGGCCTTCAATTGGAGGGGGCGGCGGTATAGTCAGTCCCGGCGGGGGAAATGGCGGTGTTGTGCCCGCTTCGGATGAAGGGGGTATCTCCGGTGGGGTTGGAGGCCCGGAAGCTGCTTTCCCAGGGGACGGCGGTTTTGGCGGGGACGCAGCATCCTTATCTGCAGCGGGAGTTTTTTTGGGCTGCGGGGGCGAAAACGATTTCTGATCGGGCAGGGGTGGTGGTGCTGATTTCCCCGGTGGCGGGGGCGGCTTTAAACCATGGCCTGCCTCGGGCGGGACAGTCTCGCTGCTAGGATGTTGAAATACAGGTTTTTCCGGTACTGGCGGCGGGCCCGCTTGAGCAGGCGGAGGCACAGAACCCCCTTTGTCAGGAGCAGGTGGTCCAGGTGGAGGCTTCGGTGCATTCTGCTCCGGTGGAGGCGGTGGGAACGATATTTTCAGTGGCGGGGGCGGTGTCGCAGGATGTTTTGCCGTTGCCGCCATTTCATCAGGCATCGCCTCCCCACCCCCGGACAAAGACCGCTCTTTGGAGAGCTCCGGTCCATCCCCTTGCTCCTTCTTGGCTATATACTCCGGGTTTTCAGCGATGACAGCACCGCAGTTTTCGCATTTCCCGGTATCAGCAGAATTGATCTGGAAACAGTTCGGGCAATTTCTTTGTTCAGGCATATAGATCTCCCCTTGCAGAAAAACATTTTTGGCCTTTAGCAAACAGTCTTGTCTTCTCTAGAATATAGGCTCAAATTCAAAATCCTCATCCCCGGGGAGGTCAAAATCTCCGTTGCCCGGGCCTGCAGGATCAGGCTCATACCCTGGCGGAATTTCAAATTCCCCATTATCTTCATCACCATAGTCTGGGCCTATGGTGTCGGGTTCGGCTCCTGGTGGAGGTGCGATTATACCATTATCTTCATCACCGCTATCATCTTCCGGGCCGGTCGGGTCGGGCTGTGGTGTACGCCACCAGTCAACATCGGCTTCATCAGGATCTCTTTCATCCCAGGCATCAGGGTGGTCAGGGGGTAAAGGCTTTTCTTCTTCTTGCTCTCCAATATCTTCACCACCATTTTCTTCACCACCATTTTCTTGTCCACTATTTTCTCCTTCATCTTGCTCTGTCTCATCTATTTCCTCTTCTAATTCTGCCTCTAATTCTGCCTCGATA
>SKPU01000110.1 GCA_007119335.1 Syntrophomonadaceae bacterium | reverse complement strand
GAAGTAAATTTAATAAATCAAAGGAGGTGAGCAGCCTGGTGATTGCTGCCAGGCTGGATGATTGAGTGAACGAGGTGTAGTAGTTGACAAGCCGTATACCCGGCTAAGCCAGAAGCAGATTGAACTGATTGACAAGACATCTTTAGAACTTCTGGAAAATCCGGGCATTCTTTGTTTCCATGAAGAAAGCGTTTCATTGTTAGAAAAAGCAGGAGCAAGCGTTAAAGCTACCCGCGAGGGAGAACATGAAGCCTGGTGGGTCAGTATTCCTCCCAAAGTAGTCAAAAAAGCCCTTGAGACGGTTCCATCCAAAATAACTCTAGGTGCACGCAACCCTGAAAATAGAGTAGTCCTCGATGCGAAAGGAACCAGGGTACATTTTGGCAGTGGTTCCGAAACTAACTATTGGCTGGAAGTCGAACCGGAAACTTTTTCATCAAAAAAGGATGGCCATGAAAGAGTTTTCCCGGTTATAAAAAGGAAGCGCGGCAGCCTTGAATATCTTTGTCGTTCAGCCCACCTGGGAGAACAACTTGAAAACCTGGACTTTTTTATTCGTAATGTGAATGTTCAGGATGATGATATTACTACTGACAACAAGGACGTCAATATCTTTTTTGCTTCCCTTAACAACATTACCAAGCCGGTTGTTGGCGGCATTGCTGACTATGATCAATTAGAAAAGGTAGTCGCTATGGCTGAAATTATCGCTGGAGGCAAAGAAGAATTGGTCAAAAACCCAATTGTTTCTTTTATAACCAGTGTAATTAAAAGTCCCCTGCAGGTAGTAGCTGAAACTGCTGAAAAACTCGTTTCTATTGCCAGGCTCAACCTGCCGGTTGTTATCTCTACTTCGCCCCAGGGTGGATCTACGGCCCCGATTGACGAAATGGGCATGGTAGCCCAGGTTAATGCCGAGGCTCTGACCGGCATAGTGATTAACCAGCTGGCCAATCCGGGAGCTCCCGTTATTTATGGAGCAGTACCGGTGAGAGCCCGCATGGATGATTTGCATGACATGTACGGGGTGCCCGAATTTTGCCATTACACTATGGCTTGTGCCCAAATGGCCCGATACTACCAGGTGCCATGTTATTCAACCTCCGGAGTCGGCGATGCCAAAGTGCCCGGCATTCAGGCTTCCGTGGAAAAAATGTTTACCTATACAGCAGTTCCTATGGCTGCTCCGGATCTGGTTCATTATGCTTTTGGTCTGCTTGATAAAACTCAGACTTTTTCTCCCGATCAGGCAGTACTTGATAATCATCAAATTGGCATGGCCAAGTTTCTCTACCGCGAGAGCGGCATAAAAGAAGAGGAAGCTGATCGAACCAAAAAAATGATCCAGGAAGTGATGAATAGCCCCTACAGAATGTATGCCCGATATGCCCGTAAGATGCTGCGTCGAGGAGACATCTTTGCCGGTTTTCCCTTTGAGGGTGAGTCTGAAGATCAGGATCAAACCCTGCTCAAGGTTAATGAACGGCTTAAAGAACTCGAAGCAAGAGAACCGCAGTACTTGTCGGAAGAAGTTTGTAACCGGATCTTTAAAGAGGTGCCCGGTTTGCTTCCCCGCCTGAATCCTTATTCCAAGTAATATTTTGGAATGGTACTATTGAACCGGTCAAGTGTTATATTTGCTATTAACAAGCAAAAATGCCACCAGTTTGCTTTATTTCATATTCTTTCGAGATATAAGATGCAAAGACAAGAGCGCTCTAAAGCGATCGATAAGGAGGAAAAACATTGAAAGAAAAACTAATGGAAAGCATAGTCGAAAACGTTCTGCAGGGACGTCGTAATGAGGAAGATGAGGGAATTGAAGAAGATTATACAGGAAAACCAGGAGTTGCCGAACTAACCCAGCAGGCCCTGGATAACGGGATTGATACGAATACGATCCTGCTTGATGGTTTGAGCAAAGGCATGGAGTTGGTCGGACAAAAATATGAAACAGGTGAGTACTTTATTCCCGATATGCTCACCGCAGCAGAAGCTGTGGAAGCAGGTATGGAAGTCATGGAGCCGCATTTGGCTGGCAAAGGAGAAAGTGAAGGCAAAGGCAAAGTGGTTATGGCTACCGTGGAAAAGGACCTCCATGATATTGGGAAAAATCTGGTTTGCATTATGCTCAAAGGAGCCGGTTTTTCTGTGGTAGACCTTGGTATTGATGTGCCCTCAGCGCGAATAGTTGAAGCGGTGGAAGAAGAGAAGGCCGGCCTGATTGGACTTTCAGCCCTGCTTAATACAACTATGGTCAACATGGAGGATGTTGTAAAGGAGCTTGAGAAAAAAGGGATCCGTGACAAGGTAAAAGTTATTATCGGCGGAGCCCCGACTTCTGAAGATTTTGCCAAGGAAATTGGCGCTGATGGATACGGAAAAGACGCTTTTGCCGCTATTCGTGTTGCGGAGCAGCTATTGAAAACAGGAGGCGATAGTTAAGATGGATGCTGACAATGCTTATCTTGAAGCAATTCGGCACGGTCGTTACAGCGAGCAGGTTAAAGGGCTGCGCTGTAAATATGACCATGTGCGTACTCAGTTCGAGGATTTTATCACCACATATTACCTGAGACCATACCTGGAACAGGTTTTGAAATTGAAAGAATCCAGTCCTGGCAGTGAAGGTTTGCGCTTTTACGATCTGGGGTGCGGAACCGGTGATGGGTATGAATTATTAAGCAAAATGGCTCGTGAAGCGAGACTGTCGCAGTTTGATACTCGCTTAATCCAGGAGGATATGTTGGATCAATACAAGGGTATTGATTTAAGTGTTGAACTGCTCAAAGAGGCTGAAAACCTTTTTGGAGATTATGAGCATGTTGATTTTTGTAAAAGGGACTTTTCTAACGGGCTGCCTCTTGAAGAAGGCGAAGAACCCTATGATCTTTACTTTACATCATACGGAACTCTTTCTCATTGCACCAATGAAGAGTTAGAAAAGCTTTTTACCGATATGGGAAAGCATGCAAACAACGGCAGTCTGATTCTTGCTGATTTTCTCGGGCGTTATTCATACGAATGGCAGAATCTGTGGACGAAAAATCCGGAAGAAGTAACGTATATGGATTATGTAATTAACTACTTGTATGCAGAAGAGGACCGGGACGAGGTGGAATTGTCTAGCTTCCCGATGCGGCTTATGACACCGGATGAAGTAATGGCGATTCTTGATAAAGCAGCCCGCAATGCCGGAGTTAAGCTGGAAGTCGAACGTTTCTTCGATCGTTCATTATTTGTCGGCCGCCATATTGAAACCGGAACCTATAATGGAAATCCTCAGCCCCTGCGTTTAATGGTTTCATCCCTTTTTGAGCGCGGTCTGCGGACCTATTTTCCGGATTTGAAAGTGGATTATAAGCCTCGCTCCGGGTTTGACGAGTTTAATGCGCCTCTTCAGGTCTTGGCTGAAAGTTGGAATTCACTGGTTGATTACACCATGACCCTGATGGAACATTATGATAGTAATGAAGAACTTTTACCTTATCCCCCGCAAACTAGCGTTAAGCCTTTGGAGAGAGCTTACCGGGTTATGAGGCAGACTCTTGAAGGCAGCAAAGGTCTATATGGCGATATCAGGGCTGATTTAATCGAAGCGCAGCTTGGCTATGCTATTCGCAGTCTTGAAATGAACCTGCAGCAAGGTAAAGGACTGGGGCATGGACTGGTCGGGATTATCAGGGTTGTGAAATAAGCCCTGTTATTAGTTAATTATATTGCAAATATTTTGTTTATAGAGTCTAATCAGGCACGAATTCTATTCAGCTTGATTCAGCACAGTATAGCTGATGATTAGGTTGAATTTTGTCGTTTTGCTGGCAAATGTATTGTTTGTATCTCTTTTTTGTATATGAAATAATTGCCTTAGGATTCGCTATGCTTTAATAATTTG
>SKPU01000170.1 GCA_007119335.1 Syntrophomonadaceae bacterium | reverse complement strand
GTAGATCAGCAAGTTTGTCCATCTGATCCAAGCTATTAGTTAACGAGCTATCTTTAAAAACCGATGCAGGCTCATTACCATTTAGATAACCTTCAACCTGCTGATAAGTCAGGCGCTCGTTAACCCGGATTACACTGGAATGAAACCTGGCATCCTTTAAGTGGCCCTCCGGCCCGATATCCATAAGCACACTGACCGCTAAGCGATCCTTTTCAGCCTGTAGGCTGCAAATGTTTTCTGACAGCAAGGAAGGGAGCATATGAATAGCCCGACCGACCAGATAAATGCTGGTTCCTCTTTTTAAAGCTTCCCGATCAAGTGGTTTTCCTTCACGAACATATTGAGAAACATCAGCGATATGAACCCCCAGGCGATAGCTGCCACCGGGGAGAGCCTCTATTGATACGGCATCATCAAAATCCTTGGCCTGCTCGTCATCAATAGTTACCATCTTTGTGTCACGAAGGTCGATGCGGTTCTGGTCTTCAGCCAGCCGTGAAATGTCCGATTCACCCGGTAAAGTTTCGAGTTCTTTAAATACCTGCTCCGGATGTTCACCGGGCAGATCAAATTTATGCTTAAAGGTCAACTGCTCGGTACGATAGCTCCCAGGTGGACCGATATGTTCAACAATTTTTCCGCGCGAAGGCTGGCTGCCCTGCGCCCATTTCTTGATTTCAGCAACCACCATGTCCCCGGCCTGGGCCTGGGGCATATCTTTGCGGGAAACCTGGATTATACCAGGAAAGCGCTGATCATCAGGAATAACGTAGTACCTTTTCCCTTCACGATGAAGGGTCCCGACCAACCGGCGTTGACCGCGTTTGAGGATTCCCATCACGGTCCCTTCTCTGCGTCGCCTGCTTCTTCTTTGGTTCAGACGCACAATAACCCTGTCTCCGTGAGCGGCTTCGTTTAAATTCCCGGGACTGATATAAACATCTTCACGTTCTTGCTCCGGACGCAGGAAAGCAAAACCTTTCCGGTGACCTTCGAGCACCCCGGTCAGGTAGTCAAGGCGTTCGGGGATACCAAAACGCCCGCCTTCAGTTCTGATCAACTCTCCTTCGTTGACCATCTTTTTTATTTCATCTCTGAGTATACTTTTATCCTGCTGCTCCATTTTAAGGCCGGACAGAATTTGTTTTAGATTCAGAGATTTTTGGTGGTGGCCTTTAAGCAGCTCCCTGATCTTTTCACGCAGGATCATCGCTGCATTCTTTTGTTTAGTCAAAACTTAAAATCCATCTCCTTCAACCTTTTTGTTTATCATTATAAAACTTTTCCTCAAAAACTTAAAGGCAGGGGATAAAGCCAGGCTCCCCTGCCGGTAGAACATTTCTATCATATCCCAGTTTCTTTAGTTTACTAGCACCAGGAGAATTGTAAAAAGCATAAACCCAACGGCCAGATAAGTCGTTACCTTACCCAGCATTTCATCCAGGCCTTTCTTTTTGCCAATCAGGGATTGAGCTCCCCCGGCAATTGCTCCTAGACCGGCACTTCGACCCGACTGTAAAAGAACAGTAGCAATTAGTCCAACACATAAAATTAGGTAAATAATATTAACAACAAGCCCGATCATTTTTCAGTACCTCCAGTAATCTTAAGAAAATCCTACACCTCTTACCGCATGATATTCTAACACATCCCCGCCGCTTTGACAAATACAAATTTATTCCCTTGCCCGGGATCCGGAGTCGATGCGGGACAAACTGGAAAGTTCCCCGGTCCGCCAGTTGATTGCGGTAGCCTTTTATTATTGCTTTATACTTTCACCGGCAAAACATGCAGCCTGCCCCAGTTGTTCTTCAATTCGTAAGAGCTGGTTATACTTCTCCACACGATCAATCCGGGAAGGCGCTCCGGCTTTTATCAATCCGGTATTGGTCCCCACGGCTAAGTCGGCAATAAAACTGTCTGCAGTTTCGCCGGAACGATGGGAAATCATGCGGCTGTATCCGGCACGGCGCGCCATGCTCATCGTTTCCAAGGTTTCGCTGAGGGTGCCAATCTGGTTCAACTTAACAAGGATCGCGTTGCCTATAGCAGAATCTATCCCCCGGCCCAGGCGTTCAGGGCTGGTTACAAAAAGATCATCGCCAATAATCATAATATCTGTGCCCATCTCCGCAGTCATAGACTGCCAACCTGCCCAGTCATCCTCATCAAGACCGTCTTCAATTGACATCAGGGGAAAACGATCGGCCAGATCCTGGTAATAATCGATCAGTTCAACGGCTGAATAAACTCTGCCTTCCAAATGATATAAACCATCCTGGTAAAACTCACTTGCCGCTGGATCTATAGCCAGGCTAATATCGCTTCCCGGCTGATAACCGGCTGCAGAAATGGCTTCAACAATAATTTTAAAAGCAGCTTCACTGGATTCAAGGTTGGGTGCAAAGCCACCCTCATCACCGACATTTGTATTAAGGCCTCGGCTTTTTAATATTTTCTTAAGGTGATGAAAAACTTCCGTTCCCATTCTCAGGGCTTGTGAAAAGGAATTCGCTCCCAGGGGGACAATCATGAATTCTTGAATATCCATATTATTATCGGCATGTTCGCCGCCGTTTAGTATGTTCATAAAGGGCACCGGCAGCATGCAGGCATCCAGCCCGCCGATATAGCGGTAAAGGGGCAGATCAAGCATTGCTGCAGCTGCTCTTGATGCTGCCAACGAAACACCAAGAATCGCGTTAGCCCCGAGTTGTGATTTATTGGTTGTGCCATCGAGTTCAATCATCAGCAGATCTAAATCTTTTTGGTTGAGAACGCTCATCCCGCAAAGTTCAGGGGCCAAGACCTCATTAACATGACGCCTGACAGTGAGGACACCTTTTCCCTGATAACGCTTCTCGTCTCCGTCACGCAGCTCAATTGCTTCGAATGCGCCGGTAGATGCTCCGGAAGGCACAGCCGCCCGGCCAGTCCAACCGCCCTCCAACAGAACATCAACTTCGATGGTCGGATTGCCCCGGGAATCAAGAATCTCCCGGGCTTGAATCGTTTTAATCCGCTCTTCCACATTAATCACTCCCCTATCCCATATTCAGACTGACCAGGTATTCTCAGCCTTCTGCACGCTTGTAACATCGGGTTGCCATGGGCCCCGCTGTCACTTAACTTTTGCCTGTTTTTGGCCGTCGAGCATACTCTTCCCGGTCATTTCCTCCGGCAAAGCCAGACCAGCTATATCTAAAATAGTCGGAGCCACATCAGCGAGAATTCCCTTGCTGCGCAGGGTTGGCCTTTCAGCGTTGAGCACCATAAAAGGCACAGGATTACCGCTGTGCGCGGTAAGGGTACCACCTTCTGCGCTTTTCATTTCCTCTACATTGCCGTGATCTCCGACCACCAGAACATGCCATTTGCGGGGCAGGGCCTCGGCAACTATTGATCCCAGTCCGCTGTCTACTGCTTCCACTGATTTGATTGCTGCCTGAAATTTACCGGAATGGCCGACCATGTCCATGTTAGCAAAATTTATTACAATCAGGTGATGGCGATCTTTCTTAACAGTTTCAATAACCTGTTCAGTGACTGCCGGTGCGCTCATCTCCGGCTGCAAATCATAGGTAGCCACTCTGGGAGAAGGAACCATGATCCGCTCCTCACCGGGGAAAGGTTTTTCCCGACCCCCGTTAAAGAAGAAGGTGACATGGGCATACTTTTCAGTTTCAGCAATTCTCATCTGGCGTATATCATGCCAGCTGTAAACCTCACCGAGAGTAGCCTTTAAATCATCGAGCGTGAAGGCTACCGGTATCGACATTTCCCGATCGTACTCGGTCATGCTCACCAGGTATGGTCGCGGAGGGTTAGGCCCTCGATCAAATTGAGAGAAATCCCGGTCAATAAATGCGCTTGTTATCTGACGAGTCCGGTCCGGCCTGAAG
>SKPU01000063.1 GCA_007119335.1 Syntrophomonadaceae bacterium | reverse complement strand
TTGAAAAAGTGACCTCTGAGGTTGAAGTACCGCTGACTAAAGAGGATGACCAGTGGAAAATTGATGGAGAAGTTCTTACTGATTACAGAGAGAATTTAGAATTATAGTTGTAGCTGTTTTTAAAGCGGTTCAGCCCTTATTTTACCGGACATAACAAGAAAGCCGGCTAAATGAAGGGCGGTTTTTTATCAGTTGTGATTAATGTCTTGAATTAAAAAGCAGGTATGATAAAATATCAAAGGCAAGAATAAAAAATTGTTTTAATGAAGGACGCCAGGTAAAAATTTTATTAGTCGAATAAATTTACAGCTGCGGTTATTTTGAATGCTCAGCTGCGAGAAAAGTTTAATGGAGGTTGATTATGATCAAGAAAGTACTGCTGGTAATGATATGTCTTTCCGCTTTGTTCTTGGTAATTGGTTGTGGAAACGATAATCAGGGGAACTTTGCTAACGAGGATCAAATATCCATAGAGATCAAAAATGAAACCGAAAATATTTATATAGGTTATGTTTTATTTTACGGTGATCACCTCGATGAGTGGGGAGAAGATATGCTAGAAGAAGGTGATGAAACAATTGAGCCGGGTGAGAAAGTTACCTTTTTAATGCCGGAAGGCGAATATGCGATTTACCCTATGACCTATGATTATTATGTCCTGCCTTCAGTTCGAGATGTAAGCGATGATTATACACATCAAATCGGTGGAGAAGGCAAGGTGCCTATTTTAGTAACCAATCAGCGAGAGGAAGACATCGGGTTTTTCTATTTGTCCCCAAGTGATAGTGATGACTGGGGAGAGGATTGGCTCAGTGGTGAAATTATTGGTTCTGGTATAAGTAGATTCTTTTTCGCGGATCCAGATACTTATGATGTATTAGCGCTTAACATAGAGGGCGAAGCTGTTTTAGAAAGTCGCGATATTGATGTGGATGGGGAAAGACACTTCGTTATTGAATAGTCCTTTTTCATCCCTGGATAGGTGGGCTGGTGCTAGGCCTGCAGGTTAAATGATTTGACTTAAATGCCACAGGCGGATTAGCTCAGCCGTTTTTATTTCCAGCAAACGGGGCCCTTTATCCATTGACTCCTGCAGGGACAGGGGCCCGTCAGCTATCGAAAAGCAGGCTGTGATCCCTTCACTGTGAAACATATCGAGATTGCCTTCTAAACTACCAGCTATGGCGACAACCGGAATATTTGATTTAGCAGCTCTCCTCGCAGCACCAACTGGCGCTTTGCCCTGTGCTGATTGGGCATCAAGTTTTCCTTCCCCGGTAATCAGCAGGCGTGATCTCGGTAGGAATTGATCAATCTTCAAAGCATCAAGAACCAATTCTATCCCGGAGCATAGTTCAGCCTGCAGGAAAGCAATCAACCCTGCACCCAGTCCACCTGCCGCTCCAGAACCCGGAACGTCCTCAATATCAATCCCGAGGTCCTTTTTGATGACCCGGGAATAATTTTTTAGGGCCTGGTCAAGTTGTTCGATCATTTGTTTGGATGCGCCTTTTTGTGGGCCGTAGATGTAAGAAGCGCCATTAGGGCCTGTCAGGGGGTTGTTGACATCACAGGCGACCTTTACGCTAACCTCTTTCAGACGGTGGTCAAGACCGGAAAGATCGATTTTAGCCAGCCTCTGTAATTCCGCACCACCGTTAGCTAAAGGTTGTTCGTTTTGATCTAACAGTTTTGCTCCCAGGGCCCGGACCATCCCCGCCCCACCGTCGTTGGTAGCGCTGCCGCCGATCCCGATAATTAGATTGCTGCAGCCATGATCGAGTGCAGCCTTGATCAATTGACCAGTGCCGTAAGTGGTTGCTATCAAGGGGTTTCTTTCATTTTCAGGAACCAGGGAAAGCCCGGATGCAGCGGCCATTTCAATTACAGCTGTGTTCCCGTCATCGATGATTCCCCATTGAGCTTCCACCGGTTTACCGAGCGGCCCGGTTACTTTCAGATTATTAATCGTATCATCTGCAGCGCTGGCCAGGGATTCGATTAATCCTTCCCCTCCGTCGGAAAGGGGAAAAAGAATTAATTCTACATTGGAAAGGACAGATCTTATTCCCCTGGCCATGCATTTTGCAGCTTCAGGCGCAGACATGCTTCCTTTAAATTTATCGGGTGCAATAATAATTCGCATTGTTTTAAACCTCCGTCAGAAAGTGAAATTAGTGGTTCCAATAAACCATAAAAAGCATCAATATAATCAGGGGATAGATACTTATATTTAAATTCTTCAACAGGTTTTTTAATCCTGCTCTATTCAGCAAACAACCTTCGGATTATGGAGAAAAATATAAATACTACGATAAAAAGAATCATTATTACAAAAAGATATTGCTATTTGACGAGATTTGCTATACTATAAGCTGAGCCCTGATAAAGCTGTAAATATTGATCCCCTGTAAAAATTGATATTTTCCGCATATTTTATTATCGTTAAAATTTGTTACCTGCCAGGAGAGCAGGCCCTTAAATGATTTAGTTATGCCAGATTTAGCCTGCCTTATGAACGCTTGAGCCAGGTAAAGCAAGCATTAGTCCTGGTAAACTTCTCAGTACTTTTATGCAGTCTGGGAGGGAGGTGAAAATAAATATGACAAATACAACTAGTTTTATAAATAACAGGCAGATCTTCATGGCGCTTATCTTGGTTTTGCTTATGCTGATTTCCTCTGTTGTTCGCGCTGAAGATGATTCGGCCCCAGGGGGTTTTGAACCCGGTGATTCTGATTCAGCCCTTTCAGCTGAGCCAGATTCTAAAAGCAGAGCAAATGAGATATTCACAGATGCAGCCCCTGATGATGAAAGCAGTTCTGTTGATCAAAGTGGTGCAAAGAACGAGGATCAAAAAACCGGGGACGCTAAAGTATCTGACAAAACCGATGACGCTCCTGATGTTCCTGTTGAAACTTACCGGGAAGAACTTGATCCGATCAAGCCTGACTCGCAAGAGACAGCAGGGGACGAGTTTAGTGATGATGATGTTAGAACTGATTTAACTGGTGAGCCATCTGAAGAAGAGCCTGCTGTAATCAAGGACCAGGAAGAATTGTCCGCTGATGCGGATCCAGAAGATAAAGATCTCCCGGAAGAGAAAAGCGGCAACTCTTACAAGCCCGAAATAACTTCTGATCGGATTGTTAGCGCTGATACAAAGGATACCGAGGTTACGGTCAGATTTACCGAATTAGATACCTCTGATAGTGGTCAGGAGTTAGGTTCAGCGCGGGTTAATATTCCAGGAGGTTTTGAATTTGCTGATAGCTACAAGTTTGATCCACAGGCTGATGGTTCGATAAAGACATCGGGTGATCAAAATTGGTCAGGCCGTTTGGACTTCGACAACCGGTTTCTCGATCTCTGGGCCCTGGATGAAGCCAGCTACCTTGGTAAAAATGAATGGGTTATGGCAACTATTTATGCTGCAACACCGGCAGATCCAGGCATATACAGTTTTGAAACAGAAGGATGGACCAATGCCGAGTTGGACAGTGAAGATGCTGAGCGGGGAGTCGGAGTCGGTGATCAGGTAAATATGAAGGCTGAAGGGTGCAGCGAACCAACAATTAGTGTTAACCATGGTTCAGGGACCTCAGATGATCCTTTCCAGGTTGAATCGCCCGAACAGCTTGACCATGTCAGGTATAATCGCGAAGGAAAATTCGAGCAAACTGCAGATATTGATCTTGGTGTTGCTTATAATGAGGGAGAAGGTTGGGATCCAATAGGTGAAGCCGATTCGTTCAATGGAAGCTATAACGGAAACGATTACATTATCAGCAACCTCGAAATTAACTCTCCCCAAACAGAATTTGTGGGCCTGTTTGGCAGCACTGGCTCCGATGCCTCGATTAAAAATGTACGCCTGGAAGAAGTGCTGATTGAGGGAGATTATTCGATTGGGGGCC
>SKPU01000088.1 GCA_007119335.1 Syntrophomonadaceae bacterium | reverse complement strand
TGTTACAACCTGCCTGTAGTCAATGCGCTGATCAAGGATCAATCAAGCCGGGCTCTCTATCTCTTCCCGACCAAAGCGCTTTCACAGGACCAGGTTACCGAGCTGCGTGACCTGACCGCAAACTTAGATACCCCGCTGCACTGCCAGACTTATGACGGGGACACCGAACCCGGCCTTCGCCAGGGAATTCGCCGCAATGGCCATATTGTAGTTACCAATCCGGATATGCTCCATTCAGCAATCCTGCCCCACCACACCAAGTGGATTCAACTTTTTCAAAACTTGCAGTATATTGTAATCGATGAAATGCACCAGTACCGGGGCGTTTTCGGCAGTCACGTAGCTAACGTGATCCGCAGACTGAAACGCATTTGCGTTTTCTATGGTTCAGATCCCAAGTTTATTCTTTGCTCGGCCACTATTGCCAACCCCGGCGAACTGGCCGGGATGTTGATCGAGGAGCCCCTGCAGGTTATTAAAGAAAATGGCTCCCCACAGGCCGAAAAACATTTTATTTTTTATAACCCGCCCATGATCAACCCCGAACTCGGACTGCGGCGAAGTTCTTTATTAGAAACACAGGGAATAGCCAGCGAATTAATCAGCAAAGATATACAGACTATCATCTTTACCCGCAGCCGTTTAGGAGTGGAAATCCTCCTCACCTATCTGCGCCAGGGCATCAAGAAAAGACCCGGTGAAGAAAGCAGTATTAGGGGCTATCGGGGCGGTTACCTGCCCCGGGAAAGGAGAGCCATTGAAGAGGGCCTGCGGGCCGGAACAATTAAGGGTGTAATCAGCACCAATGCCCTCGAGCTGGGCATAGATATCGGAGCTCTTGATGCCTGCCTGATGACCGGTTATCCGGGCAGCATTGCAAGCACCTGGCAGCAGGCCGGACGTTCCGGGCGGCGCAGCGGCACTTCCCTGGCCGTGCTAATTGCAAACAGCGAACCGCTCAACCAGTATATTGTGGCTAACCCCGATTATTTTTTCGGACGTACACCTGAACGGGCCCTGGCTGACCCCGACAATCTGATTATACTCACTAATCATGTCCGCTGTGCTGCTTTTGAACTGCCCTTTGATCAGGGGGAGAAGTTCGGCAGTGCTGAAATTACGGCAATCCTGAATTTCTTGGCAGAAGAAGATGTCCTCTACCTCAGTGATAGCCGTTATCATTGGATGGAAGACACCTATCCGGCAGAGGAAATCAGCCTGCGCAGCGCAACTCGTGAAAACGTGGTAATCATCGATAACACCGGATCGCATCCCAGGGTAATTGGCGAAGTCGACCGTTTCAGCGCTCCAATGCTAGTTCATGAAGAGGCAATCTACATGCACGGAGGAAAACAATTCCAGGTCGAAAAGCTTGATTTTGATGAGAAAAAAGCTTACGTTCGCCTGGTGGACGTAAATTATTTTACCGATGCCAACCTTTCAGTTGATTTAAAGACCCTGGATATTTTCGAACAGGAAGAGGGCAAAATAAACCGGGCCTGGGGAGATGTGCGCATCAACGCCCTGGTCTCTATGTTCAAAAAAATCCGCTTTAATACCCATGAAAATCTGGGTGCCGGGCCGGTGGATCTACCGGAAACAGAAATGCACACGACCTCGTTTTGGATTTCTTTCACCCCGGCAGCATACGGAAACATGACCCTTTCGGAGATCCAGTCGGGATTGATCAGCCTGGCCAACCTGATACCCCAGGTGGCAGCATTTTTCCTGATGGGTGACCCGCGTGATCTGCGCGCGGTCAGCCAGGTTAAAGCGCCTTTCACTGAACTGCCCACTCTTTATTTATATGATAACTTCCCCGGCGGAGTCGGATACAGCGCTGAAATATATCGCAGTTACACGGAGATTTTCACCGCTGCCCGCAAGGTTATCACTGATTGCAAATGTATTGATGGCTGCCCTTCCTGCATCGGACCAACCAGCCAGGACGGAGAATCCAGCAAGGAAAAAGTCCTTAATCTAATCGAGGTGATCCTCGGATGAAGCGGGATTTAAGCTCAAGATTATCCTCTCTACACCAAACCGGTGAAATCAAAACCGGCCGGCAAATTGCTAAAGACCTTGAAAAAAGCAGTATTAATGACCTTTTCCCCGGCCAGGGACGTGAAGAAGAAACCGATTTCGGGCTATGCTATATGCGTGAACAAGAGTTCCCCCTTGCACACCGGCATGGCAGCAGCAGTCTTGACGGCATACTTTCCTGCCGCGGGCCGGAACTGGCTCTACCTGCCCGGGACAGCGGCTTCGTGGATTTCAACCCTTACCATGCCCTTTTCTTAGATATTGAAACCACCGGCCTTTCCGGTGGAACCGGCACCTGGGCTTTTCTAATCGGCCTGGGTTGGCTCGAAGATAACCAGTTCATGCTGCGTCAGTATTTCTTACGCCGCCCTTCCGAAGAAAAAGCAATTTTAAAGCACATCAACAATATTGCTGCAAACTACCCGATCATGGTTACATTTAACGGCAAACTTTTCGATTTGCCGTTGCTGCAGACCCGCCAGATGCTTTCCGGCCTGAAAAGGATTGAACCGGCCCAGCACCTTGACCTGCTGCAATGCGCGCGTGCTCTCTGGAAAAAGCGTCTGCCTTCCAGATCTTTGCAATCCCTGGAAGAAACTTTACTGAATTTAAAACGTGGTGATGATATCCCGGGAGCTGAAATTCCGGCCGTCTATTTCGATTACCTGCGCCGGGGCAAAACCGAACTTATTAAAAAAGTATTTCAGCACAATGCCCTTGATATCCTCTCGATGGTCACGCTCTTAGAAAGGATTTTTAATACTTCATCCGGTAAGCTGATCAAGCACCCTGCTGAAGCAATGGCTTTAGGATACCTCTGCCTGGAAGCAGGCCGTAGCAGTGAAGGTATAAGCTACCTGCGCGAAGCTTCAAAAAGCGGAACAGATCCCTGGGCCGAAGAAGCAGCCCTGGAGCTGTCTTTTCATTACAAGAGGCAGGGCAAATTAGAAGAAGCTGTATCAATTTGGCAGGAGTCCATAACAAATAATCTGGCCAGCCCGAAAACTTATATCGAGCTGGCCAAGTATTACGAACATCGCCGTAAGGAATTCCGCATAGCTATAGAATTGACTGAAAAAGCTTTAGCAATGGCAAAAATCAACCAGGCTGCATACTTTAACAGGACCGATGACCTAAGTCCTGAAGCCTTACAACACCGCCTGAATCGACTTAAAAGGCGTCTGCTGCTTTAAAACTCAGATCAGTTTTCCTGTCCTTAAAACAAAGAACAGTTCTTCTGCCTCCCTGCTATCTGCAGACAAGTCCAACGGCCGGTAATCCAGACCATTGCCGGCATAACCATCAACTATTTCAACCCGATGATCGTTAATCCAGTCCAGAAAATCATTAAGAGTAAACAGATGGATATTTGGTGTCTCATGCCACTGATAGGGCAAAGATGCGGTAACCGGCATTCTTCCAGTCCGCATAAGTTTTTCAACTACTTCCCGGTAGTTGAAATTAGGGAAGCTGACAATACACGATCTTCCAATACGCAACATCTCTTCTAAGACTATCATCGGCCTGTAAAGCACCTGCAATGTTTTTTCCAGAACCACATAATCAAATGACTTGCTGTTAAATTCGGGTAGTCCCTGGTCCATATCTTTCTGGTAAACTGCGACTCCGTTTTGGATAGCTTCGGAAACACGGGCCGGATCTGCTTCCACTGCCTGGCCAGTTACTTCTTTATCGCTTTCTAGCCGGGCCAATAGTTCTCCATTGCCACAACCCAGGTCAAGAACCGACGAAGTAGATTCTACAAGGTTATATATTAACTGGTGATCCCAGCGCCCGTTCTTATCCATTTCAGATCACACCTTTTCCAAAAATGATTTAACAGGGGGGGTCGTTTTCCCAGTTTCAAGCAAAAAGGCATCATGGCCATAATCTGAGGGTATCTCGATATATGAAACCGGCCGGTTGTTTGCCAGGACTGCCCTGG
>SKPU01000066.1 GCA_007119335.1 Syntrophomonadaceae bacterium | reverse complement strand
CGAAAAAGGGCTGACCCTGATCGAGTTAATCGTTATGTTTGCGGTGCTCGGATTTATTATGGCAGCGCTTTATACATTTTATTTCGCCGGCCTGAACAGCTGGAATCGCAGCACCGAACACCTGGAATATCAACAAACAGCCCGTATTGCCATGGATAAAATGATCCGGGAACTGCGTTTCGCGCATCAAGTAAGCTATAGCCTGGATCAGTCCGCTCCCTCTGACTACGCCGATCCTGAGAACCCCAGCAGTGAAATATTTTTCAGGCTGCATAGTGAGCACCAAACTCTCTGGGACAGATTTGCTCTATCCGGCCGGCAAATAACCTTTAATCAATATTTTGGGACCAGTATTAATGCGTACCGGGTCGTTGCCCTGAACATAACAAACCTTGAGTTTTATATCGAACCCAATAATACTGTTTATATATTAGTTACCGCCGGAGACGATAAAAATGAGTTTACCCTGACCGGCAGGGTAAAGCCACGCAATATAGATTTCGGTAAGGAGTAAAGTGATTATTATGGCAGAGCAGTTAATACATTTCAGGCAAACTGAAAAAGGGATGGCCCTGGTCCTGGTTCTTGTATTCACTGCTATTCTTCTCTCGCTCGGCGCTGTTTTGATAACCAATGCGGTAAGCGAGAAGTTAATTGCCAGCTACAACACTATTGATACAAAGCTATATTATATTACCGAGGCCGGAGCAGAAGCCGGTATTGCCGCCGCTAATCAAGTCTATGCCGGGGAAGACTTTGATTTAGAAATAGTGCTCAGCAGCAGCCTGAACGGAGGCACTTTCAAGGTTACTTTTGAAGAAAATAGTAACCGCTTAATTGACGAAGAAAGCTACAAAGTGGATATAGTATCAGTCGGAACCCTGGATAACTATAGCAAAGTGCTAACTGTCACGGTACACTTTCTTGAAAACGAGGCAAATATTCATCATTGGTATAAGCCAACACCGCTAAGATAACCATTAATATTCTGTCAGGAGAGTGATAATAATTAGTTTAAAATACCAGGGACGTTATTCTGTGATTGGCCTTGATCCAGGCAGCGCTCGGATCAAGGTGCTGCAGCTCAAACATAGCGGCGGGCAAGTCTCTATTCATGAAAAAGTTATCTTTACCACCCCTCCCGGAGCATTCATTAACGGCAAACCGGCCAACTGGGAGAAGTTGACCGAACAGCTTAAAAGAGTAAGAAAGCAATTCAACTGGAGCGGTCTAAAGGTAAATCTCTGCCTGAATAACCGGGCCAGTTACATGCGAACCGTAATCATGCCGCCGCTGCGCAAAAATCAATTGATCAAGGCGATGCACCGGGAGGCTGAAAAACACTTTCCCCTTAATATCGAAGAAGCGGTCGTCAGCTTCGTCAGCACTGGCCCGGGTAGAGCTGGTAACGGCCAACCGGTCCGGGAGTACCTGCTGGCTGCCGTTGAAAAGAAAGTAGCAGATGCTTATTGCAACCTGCTCGCTGAAGCAGGCTTCATACCGGTAGGAATTGAAACAGCACCGCCGGCCCTGCTCCGTTCACTGGAGCACAGTATTTCCAACAAAAATCCACGAATTTCAACGGCACCTGAGCAAATCCGCTTGCTTCTCGATATAGGCTACCGGTCTGCCATCCTGATTCATTTAAGCAACAATTACTACCGTTTTCACCGCGTCTTAGATATCGGCCTTAATCATTTTGTCCAGGCGCTGCAGGTTACTCAAAATTCAAAAACAAGCGGGCCATCAGAAAGAGATATTTTTAGCAAAACCAGTTTAGAAGAAAAAGGCCTGCTTGAACCAGCCGGAAAATTAGCCCGCAGTATCGCCCAATCACTGGAGTACTGGTTTGAAAAAGAAGGATTAACTGAAGCTGATTATCCGCCCTTAGAGGTCAGCGGTGGAGGCATTTTTATACCCGGCCTGCCTGTGTACTTAAAAAGTGAACTGGCCATGAATCTAATACTTCACAACTCGTTAAGGACAATTAAGGGAACGTTAAACCCAAAAACCAGGCTCAGAAACCAGGAAGGCGCTTTCTTCAATTTTGCTCACGGTTTAGCCCTGCGGGGGTGGATTAAATGAATAAGCAAATGGATTTACGCAGTCCGGAGTACATTTACTCCCGGCGCTTTTTTAAACCGCGCCGGCTGAAGATCCTGGCAGCCGGGCTTATGGTATTGATCATGATCAGCCTGCCGATCGGGATCGAGAGATACGTAAATGTCCTGCAGCAGGAAATTACTGCCCGGGAAGCTGTTCTGCAGGAATTGAACTTGCTGACCGGCCCCTTAGAAGAAATAGTTGAAGAAATTTCGCGCCTGGAAACAAAATCTGCCCTGCTAAAAGATCTTCGGGACGATGATTACGCTAAACCTGATATTTTGCTGAGAATTCACCTTGAAGCCCGGAGCAGGGGCTTAACCGTTGAAAATGTCGTGATCAGGGAAGATGGTGCGCTTACTATCAGGGTTACCGGTCCGGTGATGGAGCAGATTGCCCTGTATAACCAGGCCCTGGATGAACATTTCCCTGCTATTGAGTATGCTGTTACCCGGATTGGCATCAATGATCTAAATGGTTATAGCTTTGAACTTACCGGGACTGTACCCTCTATCGATCTAGAGCGGGAAGAAGGTGTAATTAGCAGTGAATGGTAATATCGGTAAAACAAACAAAGTAAGAAAGATTAGCAAAACCACTATTCTATTGCTGCTTGCCGTTTTTCTTGTTCTTGGTTGGAATTTGCGCGGCAAAGCTACGTATGATCAAATCCTAGGATTACATGAGCAGCTTGGCGTGATGGGCCAGGAAGCAGCTGATCTCAAGGTACTCCTAGATCAGCAGGCAGAGCTCGAGCTTAAATGGTCCGGCTGGCAGGAAAAGAAGGATTGTATTAACCGGGCTATCCCGAGCAACGCTGAAATACCTTTTGTCTTAGTAAGCCTCGAAGAGCTGTTAATGAACTTACCGGTAACTGTCCAGGAGTTTAGTGTTTCAGAAACCTCAGACGCAGTAGATTACAGCAGCACCAGCCTGAAGATTAGTGTTGCGGGCAGTCAGGACCAGATCCAGGAGGTTTTTAGAGGCCTGGATGATTTTCCTGCCCTGCTTTTCATAGACAGCATGACCTGGAATAAAACTTCTGCAGAAGTAGTCCGGCTCGATCTGAAGATTCAGTTGATTTCGATGGAACCTGAAGTTCATTAAAAAACAATTTAACTCGAAAGGAATCATTTTATGTCGCCACAGTACCGTTTTTGCGCAAAAACCTGGACTGGTGAAACAATTAATGATTATTTAAGAGCTTCCAGCAGAATTGAAGCCTTAGAAGTATTAGATTCCCGCAACCTGGTTACTCTTGATCTTAAAGAGCAGCCCGAATATCGACATAATCTGCAGGAAAAAGCAAGCAAAGCACTGAGGAGCATTGGCTACAGGCCTTATAGCAACCGTGATTTGATGATCTTCTGTCGACAGTTTGCAATTATGTTAAAATCCGGCATTGCTGTCCTGTATAGTCTGAATATTCTTTCTGAACAGACTAACGTTGCTGCTCTGCAGAAAAACATTCGCTCAACAGCCCGGGAGGTTGAGCAGGGCAGCAGCCTGAGCGCAGCTCTGCAAAACCAAGAAGAAGGCTTCCCGGCAATTATGATTCATATGGTTGCAGCAGGCGAAGAAAGCGGCAGGCTCGATATGATTATGGATAAAATGGCCGATCACTTTGAAAAACAACATGACTTTGCTGAAAAAATTCGTTCTGCTACTTTATACCCGGCTTTCATAATCGGGGTTTCTCTGGTGGTCATGGCGGTGATGGTTCTTTTTGTGCTCCCTCAGTTTACGCAAATATTTGCTTCGATGGGTATGGAAATGCCTTTTTATACAAACCTGCTGATAACTGGCGCAGAACTGATCAGGCAGTACTGGCATTTACTGCTTGGTCTGATTATTATAACGATGGTCTCTTTGATAGCTTATAAAAAGACCGATAAAGG
>SKPU01000039.1 GCA_007119335.1 Syntrophomonadaceae bacterium | reverse complement strand
TTGCTTAGCATGAATATAATCAGGGCTATTATCGCAAGAGACATAAGCGTGGTGATATTTGGTATCTTTAAGTGAGAAAGCAAAGCTCCCAGCAAAAACAAACCGCCGATAAGATACAGACAAAAACTAATAAACCGGCCGAACTCTTCTAGATTAACCCTTAATTTTTGTTCTCTTGTCATGTTGTCATAACCTGAAATGATCCGGTACAACTTGAGTTTTTTGATCATTACACCCAAAGCAATAAAAACCAGGCCAACTAACAAGTTTACCACAGTGACCAGAACCCCTTTCGCACGAAGCGTTCAGTTTATACAGGGTTAGAGCCTTATTTCCCCCAGGATGCTTAGTTGTTAAGTTTAACAGCTATGCCGTAAGCTAAAAGTTCAGCAGCGACGGTTACGACGGTAGTCGTCACAAAACGAACAGTAATGATTGCGCCCGCTTCTAATTTTCTGCTTCGAGTGTAATCCGGTAAATGGCTATTTTCCGGGATTGCCTCAGCATCTTGGTATGCTCAAACAATACACTGCCATGAATCAACCTCACCAGGGTGGAAAGATCGCTGCCCGGTGAAACGGCAAAGAATAATATGCCATCTGACCAGGCCCAGAGTCTTTGTGATTTCGAGGTTTGCTACTTCTGCTGTATCATGAAGCAGCCCCGGGGCCGGATCTCCTTGAAAAGGCATTCGTTTCCACGGGTCTGTCTTGCTCCGATGTTCGATCACAACCGCTGGCAAAACCACCAAAATACCACCTATCAAGCAATAAACTGCAGACTTGAACTACCAGGGCAAAATAGGATCCTGATAAATATTCCAGGGCATCCCGATAAATAGTGTAGCAAAAAAGCGAGTACAAAAACCAATCCACTAATCAGTCTTATTTTACCATATATTTAGAAAATCACAAATATAATTTCAAGATGCGATTGGGAAGATAAATAAAGAACTTTACCGTCCTCGGGAAAGCGGGTGTGGGTTTTAAGGGTGTTTACCTGGTGATCCGATCTATGCGTTCTACCATTTCTTCAAAGGTGAAAACCCCGGCTTCTGCTGAAATAAATTTTCCCTGTCTATCAATTTAGTAAAAAGTCGGGATATATTCAGCAGGGTAAAGCGTTTGGTCAAACTGTCAAGATGCCTTGAAAAGCTTATTCAAAAGAGATTGAGGCGAAGGCGGGAGAGATTCATGTGCTTGGCAATGATTTTAGCAGACTCCTGACATCATTTGAAGACTTCAGAAAGTAATCTGCTTTTGTAAAAGGAATGAAGCCAACTTTTATGCTCCAGGCTTTTTCCGGTAACACGGCAAAAATATCCTCATCGGTCCAATCATCACCAACAGCCAGGATAAAATCCCACGGTTCGCTACTTTCCAGCCACTTCAAGGAGGCCTTACCTTTGTCTACTCCGGAGGGTTTGATCTCTACCACTTTGTTGCCCAGCAAAACCTGTAGATGGGTTCCAGAAAGTAGGGTTCTGAGGGTATCCACCAATTCATTGGCCCGTATGTCACCTATTTCGGGGTCAGTGTTACGATAATGCCAGGCCAGCGCATAGGTCTTTTCTTCGATGAAAGAACCCGGCGTCCTTTCACTGAACTGCTCTAAAACAGGGTATAAACTTTCTTTCCACTGATTAGTGGTACCAGGTTCTGATAAGTACCAATCTCCGTGGGTTGATTTATAGATCCAGGCTCCATGTTCAGCTACCATTTCCACTCCGGTATCACCAAGCCAATCAGCAAGGTAATTCCGATCTCTACCGCTAATGATCACTATGGTATTTTTAGGATCAGCCTTCAGTTTACCCAGTATTTTTATGAGTTCGGAGTCTGGACGGACTTGTTCCGGCCTTTTTTTCAGGGTGACCAGGGTTCCGTCGAAGTCTAACAGCAGGAGCCTTTTTCCAGCCAGTTTGTAACATTCATGAATCTCATTTTGATATTTACCCATAAGGAATCGCTGTTGGTTTTGTATCCTGTCTTCCATGTTTCTGCCAAGGTGGTGGATAAAATCATCTGTCCAGCGGAAAATATTATACTTTTTAATTCTTTGGGCCATCAAGCCGATCCTTTCTCTTTTCTCATCATCCGGAACGGATAGTCCAAAAGCAATAGCCTCTGCCATCATCTCAATGTTACGGGGGTTGACGATAACGGCTTCGCTGAGTTCCGCAGCAGCTCCGGCGGTTTCACTGAGGACAAGAACCCCTTTTCCCACCTGGTCCTGGCAGGCCAGGTATTCTTTAGCGACCAGGTTCATCCCATCACGCAGGGGAGTGACCAGGGCCAGATCAGCAGTGCTGTAAAAAGCGCTCAGCTCCTCAAAGGGAAGTGATCGATACATATAAAGGACGGGCAGCCATCCCGGGACATTGAAACGTCCATTGATTTTTCCGACCAATTCATCGATATCACTCTTCAATTGCTGGTACTCCTGCACTTTAGTGCGTGAGGGAACACACAGTAAAACATAGGTTATCCGCTCTTGCCATTCCGGATACTTTTCCAGAAACCTTTCGAAAGCTTTAAGATGTTCGGGAATACCCTTAGTAAAATCCAAACGGTCAACTGATAATATTATCTTTTCTGTGTTCACACTTTCCTGTATGCGGATCTTTTCTTTTTTTACCGCTGGTGATGTAACTGCTCTTGTAAACTTTTCAGCATCAATACCCATCGGAAATGTCTCGACTGTGACCATTCTACTGCCGGCATTGATCTTACCATAAGTCTGTTCTTTCCCTAAAAGACGAAGTGCACTACTAAAGAAATGCCTGGTGTAATCATAGGTGTGAAAGCCGATTAAATCAGCACCGAGCATACCCTGTAGGATCTCTTCCCTCCAGGGCAGATAGCGAAATATTTCCATCGAAGGAAAAGGAATATGGAGGAAAAACCCGATAGTTGCATCCGGCATTATTTCACGGAGCATCTCCGGAAGAAGCAGCAAATGATAGTCGTGAATCCAAACCATGTCATCCGGGTGAAGTGTCTCGACAAGTTTCCGGCAAAACAGCTGATTGACCTTTTGATATGTTTCCCATTCGGAAGCATCAAAAGTGCAGTAAGATGAGAAATAATGGAAAAGAGGCCATAATGTTCTATTGCTGAATCCATAATAGTATTTTCTCAAATCAGAATCAGAGAGATAAACAGGAAGACAGTTAAAATTGTTTTGCAGTGTTTCTTCTAACTCCTTTTTATGTTGGCTGCTGGTGGGATTTATTCCGGGCCAGCCGACCCATAGAGAGGCTTTTTTACTATGAAAAGAAGAAAGTGCAGTTGTTAATCCACCAACACTGGGTGTAATTTGCAAATTACCATTTTTACTGGTCACACTTACCGGCAAACGGTTTGAAGCAATAACTATCCGTTTATCTTGTATATTTTTGTTTGGAGCAAACATCGATATCACCTTAATGTTTGTTTTTAGACCATTTTCGCTCGTTCACCTTTTATACTTCATTTGTTTTTCAACTTGTTGTCCTAAAAAATTATTTCCTTATTCATATAAAGGATTAAAGAAGGTAATAGAAGAAATTATATATGAATAATATCATAAATCAAATCAATAAGTCAAATTCCAGCGAGGCTGAGACCTGTGAAGAGTCTTTATAATAAGAAGTTTATAATGAAAAGTAAGAAAAGCTTTATGACTCATTGAGTTACAGCAGGAAAAAAATTAAAGCTGTCGAAAGTATTACAAGCACAAATCTTATACTCGATGTGTAGGAGTTGGCCAGGTTCCATGCCGATATAAATCGAGATTGATTATATGATACTTTGTCTAAAGGGGTCCGATAACTAATCGCAAAGCAGCTGAATTATGAACGGCCACCAATCTACCCTTTACATCCATCGCAGATAACTGAAGAAGACTTTTTATTACAGAATAATCTGCTCAGTGAAAGTTTATTTTCCCTTAGTAACGGGTATATCGGTATCCGGGGTAGTTGTGAAGAAGGCCTTGGCGGGGCTGCCGAGCAATCCATAGAAGGT
>SKPU01000188.1 GCA_007119335.1 Syntrophomonadaceae bacterium | reverse complement strand
CCGGTATAATTGAAGGTTTACCGGCAGGGCTTAATCTCAACAAAGAAGAGATCGACAGGCAGCTTGCCCGCCGCCAGCATGGTTACGGCCGGGGAGGTAGGATGTCCATTGAAAGAGACCGGGTTGAAATATTATCGGGCTTGCGTTTTAATCAGACCATCGGTAGTCCTCTAACGCTGCAGATTAAAAACCGGGACTGGGAAAACTGGCAAAAGTTAATGGCTCCGTATGGTGATCCGCCGCATGACGCCGAACCACTGACCCGTCCGCGCCCCGGACATGCTGATCTGGCTGGCGGGTTAAAGTATAATCATGATGATTTAAGGCTCGTTCTTGAGCGCTCCAGCGCCCGTGAAACTGCGATGCGGGTTGCTGTCGGCAGCGTGGGGCGTTTGTTGCTTGAAAAATTTGGGTTTACTTTTTACAGCCATGTTGTCCGGATCGGTTCTATTTCTTCAAAGACCGCCGTTGATGAACTGCCCGCCCTGGCTGAACAGATTGAAGAATCACCTTTACGCTGTGCCGACCGGGAAGCAGAAGCATTAATGATTAAAGAGATTGACCGGGCCGGTCAAGACGGAGACACCCTTGGTGGAATCATTGAACTGGTTGTTACGGGAGTTCCTCCCGGCCTGGGCAGTCATGTGCATTGGGATCGCCGTCTCGATGGTCGCTTGTCCGGAGCCTTGAGCAGTATTCAGGGCATAAAGGGAGTTGAAGTTGGGGCCGGATTTTCCGCCGCATCGCAACCTGGTTCAGCTGTGCATGACCCGATTACCTTTAAAAGCGGCCCGGGCATCAGCCGTCCTTCGAATATGGCCGGAGGCCTGGAAGGTGGAATCACCAATGGCCAGCCGTTGATTATAAGAATTGCGATGAAACCAATCCCCACCCTGGCTAAACCTTTGCCCAGCGTGGACTGGCAAACCGGCAGAGATGCTCCGGGAGCGGTGGAAAGATCTGATGTTTGTGCAGTACCTTCTGTAGCTGTAGTTGCCGAAGCAGTGGCAGCATGGGAACTGGGTGTTGCTTTCCGTAATAAATTTGCCGGTGATTATATGGGAGAAGTTGAAGCTGCTTACCATTATTATATTAAAAAAGTCAGCGACCGTTTAAGAAAAACAACTGGAGAGATATAATGAGTGTTCGGGAGATTCAAGTAAAAACAGCTAATCTAAACTACCGTATATTGATTGGAGAAAATGCATTAGACGAAGCAGGGAAATCGATACGTCTGCTTTTTCCATCAACCAGGGCTTTGCTTGTCAGCGACAGTAATGTTTACTCTCTCTATGGTGAAAAGGTACTGCAATCATTGACAGAGCAAAATTTTGAGGGAACCAAATCTCTGATCCGGCCGGGTGAATCATCTAAAGTCTTAGAGGTGGCCAGCCGTCTTTATGACTTTGCAGTTGAGGCCGGGTTGGATCGCAATTCTCCAATCATTGTCCTGGGCGGTGGGGTTGTCGGCGATCTGGCCGGTTTTGTCGCTGCCACCTACCTGCGCGGGGTGCCCTTGATTATGCTTCCCACCACCCTTTTAGCCCAGGTAGATAGCAGTGTGGGAGGGAAAGTGGCAATTAATCATCCCCAGGGCAAAAATTTAATTGGGGCTATTTATCCTCCCCGCCTGGTAATTATTGATCCCCTGGTCCTTAATACGCTTCCTGAGCAGCAATTCAAGGCCGGTTTGGCGGAAGTCGTTAAATATAGTATTATTGCCGACAGTTCGTTTTTCTGGTGGCTGGAAGACAATTTAAAAGGATTAATGAAACATCAAAGTGCTGAACTGACCTGGGCAATAACTGCTTCGGTTAAAGCAAAAGCAAAAGTTGTTGAGGAAGATGAGTTTGAAAAAGATTACCGACGGGTCTTAAACTTCGGACACACCATAGGCCATGCCCTTGAAGCAGCAACTGACTACACTTATTACCTGCACGGAGAGGCAGTCTTAATTGGGATGGCCCTGGCGGTTAAACTGGCGGAACGCATTAATCTGCTCGAATCTCATACAGCCTGGCGTATTAACAATCTATTAGCCCGGTTGGATTTGAAAAAGCCTCCCCCTGATCTGACTGCAGAAATGGTTGCCGATAAATTAAGACAAGATAAAAAACGCCGGGATGGGAGTATAATATTTGTTTTGCCCAGGGCGATCGGCAGTGCAAACATGATTCCTGTAAATGATGAAAAATTGATTTCTGAGCTTATAAATTTATATTTACAGCAAAAAATTTTTATAAAAAGTTGATGACATTTAAGACCCTCTCAGCTATACTTAAACTCGACTTCTTATATGGAGAGTGATAAATATTGAAATCAGCGATTAAACCCGGTCGCTTCATGGTACTGATTGTTTTGTGCCTTTTGATACTTGCTTCAGGCTACTTTGCATTTCAGAGCGCTGCTGACCGGGATGAGGGAATCCGCCGCGGTTTAGATATAGCCGGAGGGCTCTATATGCTCTTGGAGGCGGAAGAAACCGGTGAACAGGAAGTAGATCAGGATACAATTGACCGGGCTATTGCGGTTATCAGAAACCGGATTGATGAGCTCGGGGTTGCTGAACCGGTTATAGCGCCCCAGGGGGATGATCGGATCCGTATTGAACTACCTGACCTGGAGGATGCCGAGCAGGCCCGGGAGATTATCGGCCGAACCGCTATGTTAAAATTTCAAGGCCCCGATGGCGAGGTAATTGTGACCGGCGCCAACCTGGAACAAGCCAGGGCTGAAAGACAACTGGAAGTTTCACCTAACCCTTTTGTGAGCCTGAGATTCGACCGGGAAGGTTCTGAACTTTTTGCCGGGGCAACCAGGGAATACATTGGTCAGCCGATTTCTATTCATCTTGATGATGAGGTGATTTCTGAGCCTATAGTCAGAGATGTGGTTACCGATGGGCACGCCACGATATCGGGTGACTTTGATTTCGAAGAAGCTTCTGAATTAGCCCTGCTTTTGCGCAGTGGTGCTCTTCCTGTGGAGCTGCGTGAGCTGGAGTCCCGCCTGATTGGCCCTACTCTTGGCCAGCGAACAGAGGAAATTGCAGCTATTGCAGCAGCAGCAGGCCTTCTTTTAGTTATTTTGTTCATGATCATTTATTACCGGGGAGCCGGAGTTATTGCCGGGATAGCCCTGGTTTTTTACATGTCCCTTGTTTTATGGATCCTTAATTATCTGCCAACAACCTTAACTTTACCAGGTATCGCCGGCCTCATACTTTCGATTGGAATGGCTGTCGATGCCAACGTGATTATTTTTGAAAGAATTAAAGACGAGCTTCGTTCGGGGCGGACGCTGCGCAGTGCCATGGAAAGTGGTTTTCAGCGAGCTTTCCGAGCCATTCTTGATGCCAATGTAACTACTATTATTGCTGCGGTTGTACTCTATCAGTTTGGAACAGGCCCCATTAGAGGCTTTGCAGTGACTCTGACTCTGGGAATCCTGGCTTCCATGTTTACTGCCATATTTGTATCCAGGGTCCTTTTCGACATCTGGGTTTCCAGACGAAAACCAGGCACAGCTTTTAATTTATAACAGCCTGACATAAATCCTAAAGGTGAAATAAAAAATGGGCTTTCAATTAATCAAACCTGACACCAATTATGATTTCATTGGCTACAGACGCTATGCCTACATAGCATCTATATCCTTGATTCTCATCGGACTTTTATCATTAGGACTCAAGGGTGGCCCTAAACTCGGAATCGATTTTGCCGGTGGTGTAATCATCCAGGTAAAATTCAATCAGGAAACAGAGCTGACAGAACTGTCAAATCTGCTTGGTGAAACAGAACTGCCTGCCTTAGTTGTTCAAAGATTTGGAGACAGGACAGATCATGAATTTCTTCTTCGTACATCTGGAGAAAATCTGACCCCTTCTGAGGTAAGAAGCATTGTTGAAGACAAGCTGAACTTAAGCTACCAGGAAAACGGCTACAGCATCCAGCGCCTGGAAATGGTCGGTCCAAGAGTTGGTGCAGACCTGCGTGAAAGTGCCCTTG
>SKPU01000137.1 GCA_007119335.1 Syntrophomonadaceae bacterium | reverse complement strand
GTAAACGAGTTCCAACTTTAACAACAATCCGACAGGGTTTGGGAAAGGTTTTATTGTTTCGCTTAGACACTACGCAGCTCCTTTGCGCGCTTGGTTGCTTCAATCACTGATTTAAGAAGGCAGTGCCGGAAACCGGATTCCTCTAAAACCTGCAGGGCAGTGGCAGTGGTCCCTGATGGAGAGGTAACAATATTTCTTAGTTCAGCTGGATGTTTATCGTTTTCCCGGAGCATAAGAGCCGATCCAATAATATTCTGAATGACCATTTCAGAAGCAACGTCGCGGCGAATTCCAACCGATACTCCTGCATCGATCATGGTTTCAATGAAAAGGAAAACGTAGGCGGGTCCAGTTCCGCTAAGGCCTGTTGCAGCGTCCATAAGATATTCAGGAAGACGAATTGTCAGTCCCAGTGGTTTGAGCAATGCTTCAACTTCCTCCTGTTCATCAGAAGTAACATTCTCGCCTACGCTTATGGCAATTGTTCCTTTTCCAATCAGGCAGGGCGTGTTAGGCATTAACCTGACAACCTTGCTCTCATAAGATAAGCAGCTTTCAATATAATCGATAGTTATGCCGGCAGCAATTGATGTAAAAATTTGTTGTTGGTTAAACATATCTTTAACTGAATAAAGGACACTTTCGAGGTCCTGTGGTTTTACTGCAAGGAATATATGCTGACAGTGTGGTACAAGCTCAGATAGGTTTTCTGTTGTTTGCGCATTCAGTTCATCAGCCAGGGCCTGCATTCTTTCTTTGTTTATGTCATAGAGGTAAATCAGGGAAGGATCAATTCCGACTTTTTGTACAAAACCTTTACCTAAAGCTGAACCCATTGCTCCACAACCAATCAAACCAATTCTTTTATTATTCATAGTCAAGTTTCCTTTCTTTAAAAGCTTAAGCTTTATTTTAACGGAATAAAAATATTTATGCAACAGGTGCTGAAGGTCCAAGTATAAGCTCACCCTTCTCAGGGTGAGCTTATACTTATAAAGAATCATTATAATTGGAGATTATGACTGAAGATAATCGAATAATCTTTAAAACAGGTTCCAACAGGCCTTCAGGCATCGCCTCAGAATTGCAGCTAGACCCATCTGCAGCTGTGATTCTGCCACCGCCTCTGGATGGGTTTCTCACAACCTCCAGGTTTTTGCTGCTCTTCTGGGTGCAGGGAACCTAAAAATCAACCCAGGGGGTTCTTCTGGTTCCCTCGGTGGTTTGACCTCTGGAATTATCCTTACCCGGATCCTGGAAAGTCCATCATCCACTTCGGTTTTTCCTGTTGGCCAAACCTTACTTGCCATCCAGTCTATCGGAACCTGTTATAAATATTATTGATCGCATATTTTGATTTGTCAATCCCTTTTGCAAATTGCAAACTTTATTTAATAATTAACAGTTTAAAAAAACAGGATTTTAATTTTATCCAGGGCCCAATCCAGGTTATCTTTGCCAGCCGTTAAAGGCGGGGTAAACCTGATCACATTATCGTGGGTTTCTTTGGCTAAAACTCCAAGCTCCATTAGCTTTTCACAATAGGGACGGGCTTTTTCGCTTAGCTCAATACCGATTAGCAAGCCTTTACCTCTGACCTCGATTATTTTTGGATGCTTTATTTTTTTAAGTTCTTCCATAAAGTAATTTCCGAGTTTTTCGGAATTCTGAACTAAATTTTCTTCTTTTAACACATTCAATGCTTCTATGGCAACGGCGCAGGCCAGGGGATTGCCACCGAAAGTTGATCCATGCGAACCGGGTTCAAAGACACCTAAGATATTTTTATCAGCAGTGACAGCTGATATTGGTAGAACTCCACCCCCAAGCGCTTTCCCTAAAATATATATATCTGGTTTAACGCCTTCCCAGTCACAAGCAAAGAGTTTGCCGGTTCGTCCAAAACCGGTTTGTATTTCATCTGCCATAAAGAGGATGTTGTTTTCCCGGCATAGTTGGTATGCTTCTTTAAGATATCCATCCGGAGGAATGAGGATCCCTCCTTCACCCTGGATTGGTTCCACCATGAAACCAGCTGTATGAGGAGTAATTGCTTCGCGGAGGGCTGTTATGTTCCCATACTCAATTAACTTGAAGCCGGGTGTAAAAGGTCCAAAATCTGAACGGTATGATTGATCTGAACTGCATGAAACAGCAGTTACCGTCCGTCCGTGAAAGTTATTGTTGCAGACAATTATTTCTGCCTGGTCGGCTGATATATTTTTTTCCCGGTAACCCCATCTGCGCACAGCTTTAATAGCAGTTTCTACAGCTTCAGCTCCGGTATTCATAGCTAATACCTTCTCTTTACCGGTCAGGTCGGCCAGTTTCTGGCAGAATGTGCCCAGCTGGTCACAATGAAACGCTCTTGATGTAACGGCGATTTGATCGACCTGTGCTTTTAGAGCATCTACAATCCTGGGGTGACGATGGCCAAAACTCAGGGCTGAATAAGCGCTGAGCATGTCCATGTAACGATTTCCTTCCGGATCTTCAACCCAGGCTCCCTCACCCCGGGATAGGACTACGGGCAACGGTTTATAATTGTGGGCGCTGTACTGTTCAGTTAAACTAATAATATTCTCTGTGGTGGACAATTTATAACACTCCTATTACCTGTAAAGTATTTTGCAGCTTTATAAATTAAAACTGTCGCTTAAAAGCTTTCAGGGCCTCTTCGGTCATTGCCTCAATTATATATTGCCGCTCTTTCGCTGGACTTGATGCCAAATTCATTATGTCCGAATCTTATATGCCTGTCAAGCTTCCTCCTGCCTGGATCAATTCTATGACCCGGGATGCGTTACGGTAAACCTCTTCTTGCTTCATACTATTTAGTTCCCCTTTTTATATTCTTCCTCGACCCATTGTTCGGGGCTGCTTAGTTCAGCAGCCAGGTAATTAATTTCCGGTGAACTTAATGGATCACCGTTTTTTTCTGCCCTGGCTTTTTTGAGGTAGGAACGCTTAAGCCCTTCGAGTTCAAGGTTTTGGGCTGAGATCTGGGCTGGAGATTCGGGGATGATAATGCTTTCTCCCGGTTTACTTTCCACGGGGTTGCCCCGCTTGATAGAAATGCCCTGCTTGCGGGCAAATGTCAGCTGAGGATTGGGATGTTTTCCGGCTCCTGTATATTCCGTTTCCTGAACTACCAGGATATCTTCCCGGTCCATTTCCCGGGCCAAAGCGTATGCTGCTGCCAGTGAAGTATTTCCCGCCGGTCCTCTTTCCAGTCCTTCAAGATGGGCCAGAAGTTCGGTCATGTAGAAAACTTCCCCCTGGGTTACAGTATAATAGCTGTCAAGGTAACGCAGTGGGCGGGCAGCATTGCGAGGGACATCGGCCCGGTCGGGCCAGGCAGCGAAAGGAACTCCAAAACCGGTATGACCGGTAGTAAATGATTTGCGATTAAAATCACGATCACTGGCCATATGAAGCCCACTTAAATCCACACTGGCTCCAACTACTTCAGTATTTTTTGCCCCGGCCTTTTCAAGCCCCCTGGCGGTCCCCGTAACATTACCTCCGCCGGCATGGGTAACAATAACCGCAGTAGGATCACTGCCGGTGCTCTGCCTGACCTGTTCAGTTAATTCATAACCCAAAGTTTCTATACCGGCTATTCCAAAGGGGGTGTAAAGCGATGCATTAAAGAAGCCGGTTTCTTCTAGCAGGATTAGAAACTTGTAAAAAAGTTCCGGTCCTACAGAGAGTTGGACCACTTCTGCTCCATAAGCTTCACAAGCCCGTCCTTTTTCAAGAATTTCCGGCTGACTTAAACCCTGGCTGTCATATAGTTCTTGAACTACAATGCATTTTAATCCCCGGATAGCGGCCTGGGAGGCAACTGCCGCCCCGTAGTTTCCGCTTGTCGCGGAAATAACGCCCGGATAGCCCAGTTTTTGAGCCTGGTAGCAGGACAGTGCAGCGCGTCTGGCCTTGAAACTGCCGCTCGGGTTGCAGGCTTCATCCTTAATGAATATCCGGGCCCCTTTACCTGGCTTTGCATCCAG
>SKPU01000196.1 GCA_007119335.1 Syntrophomonadaceae bacterium | reverse complement strand
TGTAACTACAGAAGAATTCGGCCCGCGCAGCCCTAAGAGTATAGATATATAACCGGCGGCCATATTAGCAATCAAGGCAGGCACTAAAAAGGGGCTTACCCGGCGCGGTCCTTTTTCTGCTAGAACTTTCAGCTGATGTTCAATGGTCTGAATACCACCAATCCCTGAACCGACTAAAACCCCAATTTCTTCCTTGTTTAATTCTAATTGATCCAAGCCGGCATCGTTCCAGGCCTGCAGGCCTGCAGCAACACCAAGCTGAGTATAGCGGTCAACTTTCTTCGCCTCCCGCTTTTCCATGTGTCGGGCAGGATCAAAATCCTTTATCTCACCGGCAATTTGACAGGGATACTGACTGACGTCAAAGCTTTCAACAGCTGTAATCCCGCTTTTCCCGGCGGTTAAATTTTCCCAGTATTGATCCTTGTCGGAACCTAGCGGCGACATTACTCCGACCCCGGTGATTACTACTCTTCGCAATTTCTCACCTCTGAACAAACTATACTTTTGATTCAATATACTTAATTACATCACCAATGCTATTGATGTTTTCAATTTCCTGATCGGAAATTTCCAGGTCAAATTCCTCTTCCAAGGCCATAACAAGCTCTACAACATCAAGGGAATCGGCATCAATATCTTCAAAAGTTGTTTCTGCCGACAGTTTATCAATAGCAACTTCAAGTTGATCAGCAACAATTTCTTTAACCTTAGTTTCAACGCTCACTAAACCACCTCCTCTTAAATTAGTTATACTGTATCATTAATTCGACTAAATGTCACATTGACAGATTGCCGTCTACTGCTATAACCTGGCCGGTCACATAATCTGCGGAGGAAGCTAAAAACAATACAACCGACGCAACATCCTCCGGTTTGCCCAACCTGCCCAGCGCTATCCGTGAAATTACCTGCTCTTTCATTCCTTCACTGAGAATCTCAGTCATTTCAGTTTCAATAAAACCTGGCGCAACCGCATTAACTGTAATACCTCGCGAACCAAGTTCTTTGGCCAGAGTTCGTGTAAATGAAATTACCCCTCCTTTGGCCGCAGCGTAATTTGCCTGACCTGTATTACCATGTATGCCGGCAACCGAGGCAATATTTATGATTCTACCCCCGCTTTTCTGCTTCAGCAAAGGCCTTAAAGCAGCCCGGCAGCAGTTGTAAACGCCGGTTAAATTAGTATCAATTACATCTTGCCACTCTTCAGCTTTCATCCGGGCCAGCAAGTTATCGCGGGTAATCCCTGCATTATTTACCAGTATATCAATTCTTCCGAAATGTTCAATAGTGTTTTGGATCATGGACTCACATTGATTGTAATCGGTCACATCGGCCTGGATGGTCACAGCTGCTCCACCGCTATCCTCTATTTGCTTTTTAACTTCTTCGGCAGCGGCATCATTACTGCTGTAGTTAATCACTACCGATGCTCCGGCCTGCCCCAGCTCCAAAGCTATAGCCCGGCCGATCCCTCTGGAAGAACCGGTGACAATTGCTGTCTTTCCACTTAAATCCAAAAAAATCACCTCTTTAAACTATTGTAAATAATCATTCAGGGTCCGGAAGCCCGGACCAATGCTTTCGGATCCGACTATCACTTTTAATTTAATAACTTCTCAACCTGTTCGGCTCTTTCGATCGGTACTGTTTGCAGTTCCGGGGCAATCCTTTTCATCAATCTGGCGGGCGAATTACCCGGCCCGACACCTATAAATGAATTAATACCGCTTTCTATTAAATTAAGAATAGACTGTTCCCAGAGGATTGGTTTACTTACCTGTTTAACCAAGTTATTTTTTATTTGTTGGGGCTCTTCAATGAATGCGGCTGAAACATTAGAGACAATCGGGATAGAAGCCTTTTTAATCTCTATTTTATCGAGTTCGTAAGCCATTTTTTCTTCAACCGATTCCAGCAATGCACAGTGGAAAGGTGCGCTGACTTTCAATTCTGCAGTTTTTTTTGCTCCAGCTTCTCCAGCCAGTTTTTGAGCAAGCTCAACTGCTGCTTTATGGCCGGAAATAACAATCTGCCCCGGGCAGTTATAGTTAGCCGGCGCTACCAGGCCCTCAGCCTGAGCTTCCCTGCAAACTTCCTCGACTTTATGGTGCTCAAGGCCCATGATAGCAGCCATTTTCCCTATACCAAGGGGAACTGCTTCCTGCATATAGATTCCTCTTTTTTGAACCAGGGGTAGAGCATCTTCAAATGACAATGACCCGGCTATTACCAGCGCACTGTATTCGCCAAGGCTTAATCCGGCCAGTCCGGCGGGTTTAAGCCCTTTACTTTCAAGAACACGATATATGGCAGTGCTGACAGCAAGAATAGCCGGCTGGGCAAATTCAGTCTGCTGGAGTTTATCCTCAGGCCCTGAAAAGATCGTCTCAAGAAATTCCGAACCCAGCACTGCCGCGGACTGATCAAATACAGCGCGGGCTTCAGGGAAAGTTTCGTAAAAATCATATCCCATACCGACAAATTGTGCACCCTGGCCCGGAAACAAGAAAGCTTGTTTTAAAGACATAGTAAACTCCTTTCTTACCATCTCATCAGAATCCCGCCCCAGGTCAGGCCTGCGCCAAATCCGACCATAGCCACTAAATCGCCTTCTTTTAAACGCCCTGCAAGTATCTCTTCATGAAGGGCAATCGGTATTGTGGCCGACGACGTATTCCCAAAGCGGTCAATATTTACCGGAAACTTTTCTGATGGCATTTTAAGATGCTTACGTATATGATCAATGATTCTCAAATTTGCCTGGTGAAGAATGACAAGATCCAGATCATCGGGGTTTAGGCCTTCCGGTTCGATCAACTCAAAGATAGTATCTTCAACAATGCCCACGGCAAATTTAAAAATTTCATTGCCGTTCATCCTGATATAATGCAGCCTGTTATCCAAGCTTGCCTGACTGGCGGGGTATGCACTGCCGCCACCCGGTATAATCAACAATTCGGCACCGCGCCCATCAGATTTCAGCGAAAAGTTTATAATACCTTTTTCTTCACTGCTGCGCTGCAGTAACGCCGCTCCCGCCCCGTCGCCAAAGAGAACGCAGGTGCTTCGATCTTCCCAGTCTGTAACCCTGCTCAGTACTTCTACGCCTACGACTAGCACATTACTGTAAACCCCATTCCTGATAAACTGGTGAGCAACCGTAAGGGCATAAATAAAACCGGTGCATCCTGCTGACAGATCCATAGCTCCGGCCTTTAATGACTGTAATCTGGCCTGCAGAAGACACGAAGCTGAAGGAGTGGGATGATCCGGTGTGATGGTAGCCACTATAAT
This sequence comes from Syntrophomonadaceae bacterium, assembly GCA_007119335.1. Classification (GTDB taxonomy): domain Bacteria; phylum Bacillota; class Dethiobacteria; order DTU022; family DTU022; genus B1SED10-74M. Next base: position 724 of record SKPU01000196.1, on the reverse strand, counting down.
CATATCGATTTCTGAAGGATCCACCCCGGCCCTTTGCAAAGCTTCCCGGGATGCTCGTTCTGAAAGATCTACACTCGATAACCCTTCTTCCAGTTTACGCCTTTCCCTGATTCCGGTTCTGGAGACGATCCATTGATCATTAGTTTCAACAATCTTTTCAAGATCTTGATTGGTTATAACCTGATCAGGGACAGCTGCCCCGGTTCCGGCTATTATTGAGTTATAAGCACTAATCATCTTGCCCTCCATTGATTTTTCCTGCAAGCGATTCCATGGTATCGCGTAGTTGATTGATTACATTGTTGCTGACAAATGGATGAACCTGCCTATATAAGGCCTGTTCAATGGACCTAGCCTTTGAAGAACCGTGGCATTTGATACACAAACCGTTAACACCTAAAAGTGGTGCACCGCCATAACCGGAATCATCAATTTTATCACGCAGGTTATGAAACACCGGGCGAAGCAAAATCGCTCCAATTTTATATCTTAGTTTTGAATTAATCTCCTGCTTAAAGAAATTCAGGATAGTCCGGGATAGACCTTCAGCAGTCTTTAAAAATATATTTCCTACAAAACCGTCACAGACTACCACGTCAACGACATTATAAAAAACATCTGTCCCTTCTACATTGCCGCAAAACCCTGGCAGGTGATCCTCGAGAAGGTTGTAAGCTTTTCTAACCTGGTTATTTCCCTTGTTAGGCTCCATCCCTACATTGAG
>SKPU01000173.1 GCA_007119335.1 Syntrophomonadaceae bacterium | reverse complement strand
CCGGGGCCTTCTTGGAACCAAGGTTGGAAAGAGGACGCCGAGTGGACCTGGCTTTTAGACTAAAAGATGGTTTTTACCGGGGCAAGAAAACACTGGAAACTGAAGTTAAAGATTTGAGTTACAGCGATATAACCACTTCAGGTCACTTAGCGCTTATTGATCGGCGGCAATGCAAAGATCGCCTGGCTTGTATTACCGATATTCTTAATCGATACGGTAAAGAAGTTGTTGTTTTCGCTGCTACTTTATCCCGGTCAAAAGTTATTGAAAAGAACTGCTCGCTTAAGGAGCCTCCCGTGCTTATAACCAGCGGATCAATGAATGGAAATGGGGAAGTTCCAACAATTTCGGGACCGGTTGTGCTCTACGACCTGCCCCTTCATGGGGGACTCCTCAAAAATATTGTGGTTCATAGAGCAAGGGAGGGAACCCTGCCTGTTTATTTGCTCTACAATACTGACGACCTGCAGCAAAATCTGTTCCTAATGGATATGTCTTTGCCATCGGAGGAACTGCTTGAAAAAATCCTGGATGTTATTATTCAAAATCCAAAGGATATTGCTGCTGCAGGTTTTCCCGGGATAGCTCAACAAAAGTTTGATTTCAAGCCTGCTCCAAGCTTTTGGCAACGGGCTGAAAGTATTTTTTCTGAAATCGGTTTGTTCGAAAACGGGTATTTAACCCCGCAGTCAGGCCAGATAAAACATAACTGGCCGGAGTGCCTTGTTTCTTCTGCTGCTTATCAAGCTACAAAAGAGCTGCGTGAAAACTGTGAGCAATTCCAAAAACTCCTCCTTGAAGCCTCCCCTGAAGAGATCGCTTCCTGTTTTAAAAGGCTCGGCAGCGATTAAAATTGGTACCCTGTAGAATTTAATGCCTTTTTCTAGTATGATAGTTTATAAGCATACATTAATCCTAAATACTTAATGCCCGGGGAATGATTGATTTGACTGTAAAAGATGAAAAAATGAATGAGCTAAAACAAAGAATCCAGCGCTACTATCCAGACATGGATGAGTGGGTGCTGGTGGAGAAAGCCTTTGATTTTTCTCTGAAAGCTCATTCTGGACAGTTGCGCGAATCCGGGGAGTCCTATGTTACCCATCCTCTCGGTGTAGCCCTGATCCTTACAGAATTAGAGCTTGATCTGGTTACAATTATTGCAGGACTTCTGCATGATGTAGTTGAGGATACTTCAGTCACCCTTGATGATATCCGTGATCAATTTGGCGAAGAAGTTGCTTCCCTTGTCGATGGCGTCACCAAGTTGAGTAGACTTGATTTTACCTCTAAGGAAGAGCAGCAAGCTGAAACTTTGCGTAAAATGTTTATAGCTATGGCCCAGGATATTCGGGTGGTTTTAATTAAGCTGGCTGACCGGACCCATAACCTGCGGACTTTACGATATTTAAACACCGATAAGCAGAAAGAAATCGCCCGGGAAACCCTTGAAATATATGCGCCCCTGGCTCACCGCCTGGGAATTTACATGATCAAGTGGGAGCTCGAAGACCTTGCTTTCCGCTACATGCAGCCTGATGAGTACTTTCAACTGGTTGACAAATTGGCCAAGAAAAGACGTGAACGCGAGAACTTCATTAACCGGATTATCTGGATTTTACAGGATTACTTATCAGAAGCATCGATTGAAGCTGAAATCCAGGGACGTCCGAAGCACTTGTATAGCATCTATAACAAAATGCAAAGTCAGGACAAAGACCTAAATGAAATTTATGATCTTACCGCGGTGCGCATCATAGTCGATAATGTAAAAGACTGCTACCATACCCTGGGGATAGTGCATACTATTTGGAAACCGATTCCGGGCCGCTTTAAAGATTTTATAGCCATGCCCAAGCCAAATATGTACCAATCCCTGCATACCACCGTTTTTGCTGCTGAAAATGAGTTGGCTGAAATTCAGATCAGGACGTGGGACATGCATCGTACCGCTGAATACGGCATTGCCGCCCACTGGCGCTATAAAGAAGAATCACCGCATGGCAAGGCCCCGGATGAAAAGCTGACCTGGTTGCGCCAACTCCTGGAATGGCAGCATGATTACCGCGATGCACGTGATTTCATCAAGGATCTGAAAGGCGATCTATTTACAGACGAGGTATTTGTTTTTACTCCCAAAGGTGATGTTGTAGATCTGCCCGCCGGTTCGATCACCCTCGATTTTGCTTATAAAATTCACACTGATATCGGTAATCGTTGTACGGGAGCCCGGGTTAACGGGCGCCTGGTTTCGCTTGATTATCAATTGAATACCGGGGACATGGTTGAGGTGATCACCTCAAAGCAGGGCGCCCCAAGCAGGGACTGGTTAAAGCAGGTCAAAACTTCTCACGCAAAAAATAAAATTCGCAACTGGTTTAAAAAAGAGCGGCGCGAAGAAAACGTTGAAAGAGGCCGTGAAATGCTTGAAAAAGAGATTAAAAGGATTAGTGCTGAACAACGAATCTCCCTCAAAAGCGATCTTTTAGAAGAAGTGGCCGGTTCATTTAATATTATGACGGTTGAGGATCTTTATGGTGCAGTTGGTTATGGAGGAGTGACTGTAAACCAGGTTATAAACCGGATGCGCGAAGAATATAAACGAAAGTACGGCGAAGAGGAGAAAGAGCAGGCCCTGCCTGAACTTAAGCAGGTAAAAACTCCGAAACATTCTTCGATGGGAGTTTCAGTCGAAGGTTTAGATGGTTTGCTGGTCCGGATTGCCCGCTGCTGTAACCCTGTCCCGGGCGATGAAATTGTGGGTTTTATAACCCGCGGCCGCGGTGTCTCCGTGCATCGCCGTGATTGCCCGAACCTTGCGCAGAAGGATGTTGAAAAAGATCGCTTCCTTGCAGCATCATGGGAAGGGAAAGCTGAAACCGCTCACCCGGTAGATGTAGAGGTCTTCGCCGACGATCGTAAAAATCTGCTGGCCGATATTATGACCCAGGTCAACGAAAGCAGGGTTGACATTACAGCTGTTAATGCAAAAGCTGACAAGAACAATGTTGCCACAATCCATTTGACCATGGTAGTCAGAGATCACGAGCATCTTGAACAAATCATGAACAAGATAAAAAAAATCAAGGCAGTATTTGAAGTCCGCCGCTATATTTATGGTTCTAACGGAGGATTAAAATGAGAGCTGTAGTGCAGCGTGTGCAAGAAGCAAGTGTAAAAGTAAATGAAGAAACTGTTGGTGAAATCGGCCCGGGAATGGTCGTTTTCCTTGGTGTTGGCCGGGAAGACAGCGCTGCGGACAGCGAGTATATGGCTCCTAAAATAGCGGGTTTGCGAATTTTTGAAGATGAAGCCGGCCTGATGAATCTTTCAGTGCAGGAAAGTGGGGGAAAGGTCCTTTGTATATCCCAATTCACCTTATATGGTGACTGCCGCAAAGGGCGAAGGCCGGGATTTTCCGCAGCAGCGCCGCCGGAACAAGCTGAAGAATTATATAATGATTTTTGCAACCGCTTAAAAAAGATTGGGCTTACCGTGGCTACAGGTCATTTTCGAGAAACAATGCGGATTAATGTTGACAACGACGGCCCGGTGACTATGCTGCTCGATAGTAAAAAGCAATTTTAAGGATTATTTGAGAGGAGATCGAAGATGAACTATAAGGCACCACGCGGAACACGCGATATATTACCGGATGAAGCAAAGAAATGGCAATATCTCGAGGCTAGCTTTAAAAATTTTTGTGACCTTTATGGGTTTGGTGAAATTAGAACCCCAGCTTTTGAACAAACTGAACTGTTTGCCCGCAGTGTTGGTGAAGACAGTGATATCGTTTCAAAAGAAATGTATACTTTTAAAGATCGCAGCGGTCGTGATTTAACCCTGCGTCCGGAGTTGACTGCTGCTGTAGCCCGGGCCTATTTAGAACATAATCTTGGTGAAAAGCCTCAGCCCACCAAATTATATTACAGCGGGCCGATGTTTCGCTACGATCGTCCCCAGGCAGGGCGCTACCGTCAATTTCACCAGTTTGGCCTGGAAATATTCGGAGCGCAGCACGCTGCT
>SKPU01000163.1 GCA_007119335.1 Syntrophomonadaceae bacterium | reverse complement strand
GGCTTTGTGTAATAGCTTATCATTCACTTGAAGATCGGTTAGTTAAGAATTATTTTCGGGAGCAGGCCAGGCGGTGCAGCTGCCCTCCTGACAAGCCCTGTATTTGCAAGGGAGAAGCCGAACTGACTGTGCTTACCAGAAAAGCAGTCAGACCTTCGGCAAACGAAGTAGAAAGTAATCCCCGGTCACGCAGTGCCCGGTTAAGAGCAGTAGAGCGTTTAAAAACTGCCTAGCAGGAAGAGGGTGAAAAGAATGCAGCAAGCCAGAAAAGTTGCTTTTGGAAATCAGGTGGTATCGCCGGCTCAGCCAACCAGGGATCCATCGATTGCTCCACAACCTGATCGCAGGTTTAAAAAGGTAAAGACGCTTTTAATTCTTACGACCTGCTTTTTACTTAGCCTGGTCGTGGTAGCCCAGTACTCTTCCCTGGTTATTCTTAACTACCAGCTCAGCAGCGCCCGTCATGAGCTTTCATCAACCGTCGAATCATCGCGTAAGGTGGAGCTGGAAGTTGCGCAACTTAGTTCAATCAACCGGATTGAGGAAATAGCCAAAGATGAATTAGGAATGGTTGAGCCCGACCCTGGACAGGTGAATGTAATTACTGCCAGCCAGAGGATCAGTGAACGATCGGGAGAGTGAATTAGATGACTGATTTTACTGTAAACAGGGCAACTGTCAGGCGAAGAGTGATTGCGATTTTTGTGATTACCTTGTTGGCTGTTCTCCTGTTGATCACCCGGTTGGCCTGGATTCAGATTGTTCACGCCGATGAGCTTTATGAGCAAGCCTGGGAACAGTGGAATCATAATGTTTTAGTTCAAACAGCTCGTGGATCTATTTATGATAGTAGTGGAACTATGCTGGCCGGAAGTGTTTCAGCCGATACAATCGCTGCCATTCCCCAGCAGGTGGAAAACCCGGAAGCGGCAGCTGAAGCGCTGAGTGCAGTGCTTGATAAAGAAAAAGAAGAAATTGAGGAGTTATTAAACATGGAGCGGAGTGCAATTTACATTCAAAGAAAAGTAGATCACAAAGCTTCTGAAGCTGTCCGGGAGATGGACATACCGGGGATAATTTTCTTTAGTGAAGAGGAAAGAGATTATCCGAGTCAGACCCTGGCTTCCCAATTACTCGGTTTTGTTGGCACTGATCGTGGCCTGGCCGGCCTTGAATCATACTATGATCAATATTTGAGCGGGCATGAAGAAAGACTATACTATCCTGCTGATGGGCGGGGGCGTCAGATGCCCCATAATTTCGAGCGTTTTACCGAACCGCGGGATAATTATAATATACACCTGGGGATTGATGAAACAATTCAACATATTTTGGAGAAAGAGCTTGCTGTAATTATGGATGAAGCAGCTCCCAGGCAGGCTATGGCCGTGATGGTAGATCCACATACAGGCTCGATCTTAGGGGCGGCAAGCAAGCCAGATTTTGATCCTGCCGCATTTGATAATTATGACCCTCAATTATGGACCCTGGCTCCGTTCACCTCTTCTTTTGAACCGGGATCCACTTTTAAAATGGTTACCCTGGCAGCAGCTTTGGAAGAAGGATTGTTTGATGCAGAAGAGAGGATTAACTGTCCAGGTTATACTACAGTCAGCGGACAAAGGATAGATTGCTGGACCTCCGATCGGGGCGGCCACGGTGATATTAGTTTCTATGAAGCGGTAGGTGGTTCCTGTAATCCGGCTTTTATTGAGCTAGGTCAAAAGTTGGGTAAAGAAAAACTTATAGAATATAGCACAGGGTTTGGTTTTGGCAAAACCACCGGAATTGATTATCCCGGTGAGAGCAGCGGCCTGGTTTTTGATGAAGAGCAGATGGGGCCGCTGGAGCTGGCAACAACCGCTTTTGGCCAGGGCATCTCGGTTACTCCTCTTCAGCAGGCGATGGCTGTGTCGGCAATGGTTAATGGCGGATACCTTTACAGGCCGTACCTGGTAGAGGAGATTCGCGGACAGAACGGCGATCAGGTATTTAACCGAGAGCCTGAAATGCTCAGGCAGGTTATTTCAAGGGAAACATCGGATCAATTAATTGATATGATGGAAAGCGTTATTTTGGAAGGGACCGGCGGAAATGCTGAGTCAGAGCTTTACCGCCTGGCCGGGAAAACAGGCACTGCAGAAAAAATAACTCCGGAAGGCACTTACGGGAGTGATGACTTCGTTTACTCCCTGGTTGGTTTCGCCCCCGTAGAAGATCCCCGGGTTGTGCTTTATGTGGCAGTAGACGGTGTGACTAAAGGCCCGCGTTACGGTTCGCAAACCAGCGCACCGCTATTTAAGAATATTATGGAAGATACTTTGCAATATATGCAGGTTGCACCGACAAAGAAAGCCGATTTTACAGAAGAGGAAGGAAACGATTAAAAGGAGCGCAGGCTTATGATCTTCAATGGAACTGAAATTATTAATATTTGTCATGGCAAGCTGCTCCAGGGAGACCCGGATCAACAGCTAACTGGATGTGCTATTGATTCGCGGGAGGTTCAGCCTGGCGACCTGTTTATACCCTTTGTTGGGGGGCATACAGATGGACACTTTTATATTAAACAGGCCTCTGAGCAGGGAGCAGCCTGTGCATTCCATGAACTTGATAGAACACCAGACCCGGCTATCCCCCCTGATTTTCTTTTAATCGGAGTTAAGGACTGCTTGACTGCGTTGCAAAAACTTGCTGCCGCATACCGTAAAAACTTTGAGCTCCCTGTGATTGGAATTACCGGAAGCAGCGGAAAAACCACTACTAAAGATTTTATAGCCGGTGTTTTATCGGCAAAATTTAAGGTTTTGAAAACAACAGGCAACTTGAACAACGAAATAGGGTTGCCGTTAACCATATTGCAGTTGGAAGAAAGCCACCAGGTTGCAGTTCTTGAAATGGGGATGAGCGCTGGTGGAGAGATCAAAACTTTATGTGAAATAGCCGAGCCCTCCATCGGAGTCATTACAAATATTGGAGAGGCCCATCTTGAATTACTTGGCTCAATAGAAGCTATTGCCAAGGCGAAAGGAGAACTTCTAGATTACCTCGGCTCAGGCGGGGTAGCCGTTTTGAACGGCGATGATCCCCGCCTCCTAGATTTAGGTAAACGCTTCCCGGGAAAAGTATACTACTATGGCTTTAACCAGGGCGATATAAAAGGCTTACAGTTGTCTCAAAGGGGAGAAGAGAGCTTTTCCCGGGTGCGTTTTCCTAATAATAAAGAGGGGTGGTTTAAAGCACCTCTACCTGGACGGGAGTCGGTCAACAATGCCCTGGCGGCTCTTACCGTCGGTTACATACTTGGGCTGAGTTTGCCGCAGATGGAAAAGGGCTTGCAAGAAAGCCAATTATCGGCAGGCCGGTTTCAAGTTTTAGATAGCGTTCAGGGGATGAAAATCATTGATGACACATACAATGCAAATCCCAGTTCTGTAAGAGCTGCCCTTAGTTTACTTGCGGAGTTGGGTGGATCCCGAACAGTTGCAGTCCTCGGTGATATGCTCGAACTCGGCACAACCGCCCGAAGTGCGCATCGGTCAGTCGGACACTTTGCTGCAGAGTGCGGGATCGGCTGCCTGGTAACAGTGGGAGAACTGTCTAAGGATATTGCAGAAGGAGCCCGCAGTTCCGGGATGACTGTTTATCCCTGTCTCGATCATGACCAGGCCCTGGAGACGCTTAACAGTATGTCATTTGATCAAAACTGGTTCGTTTTGGTAAAAGGTTCCAGGGGCATGCGCATGGAAAAAATTGTTCAGAGCTTAGTTTGCGGGAAGGAGAGGGTCAATAATGGCTGCTGATATCCTGCCTGCTTTAGGGGGTGCTTTTTTATTAACCGTTATTGTCACTCCAATCTTTATTAAAGGTATGAAATCCCTCCAGTATGGCCAGCAGATCAGGGCTGACGGGCCCGGACTTCATGCAGTAAAAGCCGGAACGCCTACCATGGGCGGCCTGATCTTTATCCCTTCTGCGGTGCTAATCAGTATCATTTTTGCCGGCACATCACCCTTTTTTTATGGCGCAT
>SKPU01000179.1 GCA_007119335.1 Syntrophomonadaceae bacterium | reverse complement strand
GCTTACGCCGGTCATTCCGGCTACCAGGGAAATACTATCATAAAGTTCTCCTAAGTTGGATGATTCAACGACTAAAACCGGGATATCCATATCTTCCAACCGGGTTACCTCTTCTTCATGGATAGTTGAAGCAAGGACCAGGTCGGGTTCAAGCTCAACTATTTTTTCAAGACTGGGTGAGTCAAATCCTCCGATCAGTTCTTTTTCCTGAGCTTCCGGTGGGTAGTTACAATACTCGGTTACCCCAACAATGCGATCACCAAGCCCAAGTCCGAAACTTACCTCGGTATTACTCGGGGAGAGCGAAATAATTCGCTCGGGATTACCTTCTACAGTTATTTCCCGCCCCATCTGGTCGGTAACGACTGTTCCCTGGTCTGTTTCTTTGGGTTCTTCATCACAACCGATTACAAAAAACAGGCAGGCCAGACCGATAACTCCGATTGATAATAGTTTCTTTTTCAACAATCTTCACTCCTCTTTTTTTCTTAATGATACTTCTTAATAAGCCAGGGAAACCGGAGTTTTTGTTTTCAAACAAAAAACCACGGCAAAACGTGGTTTATACCCCGCTTTACCCTTTCACCCGAAGGGGTTAAGCGCGCTATCAGGCAGGTCTCCTGGCTCGTGTTCACTGCACCCCCCTGCCTTCCCGGTTTTTCAAAACCAGTGGCTCGAAGGGGGCGCTCCCACTTACAGTGGCGGGACCGCGCCGGAATCACACCGGCTTCCCTTTTCAGTCAATTGACACCTGACAAGCAAGTATTAAATTGTCGAATGTAATTATAGCATTCAATAATAAGCTTGTCTATGATCCTCAATTTTCACCTGCCTGTGCATGCTCGGAGTGATCAGGCAGAGGTTCCTTCAAAACCCCTAAATTAGCCAGGGTAAAAATAAGCAAAGCCACCCAGATAAAACAAAAACTAATCAGGTGAGTAAGCGAAAAATACTCTTCAAAAACAAAAACTCCCAAAAACAGGTTAAACGTAGGAGCAATATACTGCAGGAAACCCATCATAGAAAATGTGGTCTTTTCTATACCACGGGCGTAAAGAAACAGTGGAGTCGCAGTAATTACCCCTGTCCCGACCAGGATCAAAATGCCTGACAAGGGCAGTGTACCCAGAGCACCGACACCGGCAAATTCCAAATTGAGAATTAACAATAAAGCAAGGGGCATAACCGCGAAGGTTTCCAGGGCCAGTCCTGAGAGCGGATCCATGCGGATAATCTTTTTGATTAAGCCATAAGCAGCAAAAGTAAAAGCCAGAACAAGCGCTATCCAGGGCATCCTGCCATACTGCAGGGCAATCAAGAAAACTCCAAGAGCGGCCAGAATCAAGGCCGTTAACTGCCAGCGGCCCATTTTCTCTCTGAATACGGTCAACCCTAGTAAAACCACAACCAGAGGATTAATGTAGTAACCCATGCTGGCCTGAATAACAAAACCAGTGTTAACAGCATAAATATAGGTAAACCAGTTTGCGCTGATCACAAAACCACAGAGGAAGATTAGAAGAAGCTTTCTTTTGTCGGTCAATGCAGCAATTAGAGTTTTCCATCCCCCGGTTAAAAAGACAGTCAACCCCATCACCACAAAAGACCAGAAGATCCGGTGGGCCAAGATTTCTAAAGGCGGCACCACCTCTAATAGCTTCCAATATAGAGGAAGCGCTCCCCATAAAGTGAACGCAGAAAAACCATAAAAGATACCTGCTTTGTTGCTATCAATTTCTTTAATAGGAGTATTCATAATATATATAGCTTATAACTAGATAAGCAAACTGGCAAGAGGTTAAGATCATAAACTGTCCATTTACCTTAAAATCTTGTTGAAAAATCTCCTTAAAACAAACTGTGCATGATTGCTTTTACCAACTGCCCCGGTCTATAATATTAGCAAATACTTACTCGGATGCTTGGCGCCGCTGCTGTTCAGTTGAGCAGGCCATTTCCTGCTGAAAAAGATCGGGTAGAACTGCTTAACGCCGAAAGTCGCCAGTTTAAACATTTATATTACATTTTTGTATTGACGAACTAAACTCAAAGCAATCTTAAACTTAGAGATGAGAATGGAGGAATCGAAATGAAAATGATGAAAGGAATGCTCATTGGCCTGGCACCGGTAACACTTTTCGCTATATATTCTTACCGCCTAGACGCAGTACTCTTGATTTTGGTTAGCGTGGCATCCGCAGTGGCATCGGAAGCAATATATCAATACTTAACAAAAAAACCACTGAAGATTAAAGATTTGAGCGCCGTTGTTACCGGTTTGCTGCTTGCTCTGAGTGTTTCCCCATCCTTGCCACTTTACGTGATAGCAGCAGGGGCAGTAGTCGGTATCGTCATCGGAAAACAAATATTCGGTGGTTTTGGTAAAAATATTTTTAACCCGGCCCTCTTTGGCCGCTTATTTATTATCTATGCTTTCCCTAGCACAATGGATCCATGGTTAACCCCGCTGGACGGAGTAGCCACAGCCACCCCGCTGCAGCTCATCCTTAACGAAGGCCTGTTAACGCCGTTGCCTGATCTTTTCCTGGGAACAATCCCGGGCAGCCTGGGTGAAGCTTCAACCCTTCTGCTTCTGATCGGCGCAGCCTGGTTGATCTATAACCGTTTTGCCAACTGGCGCATACCGGTTAGTTGTCTGACCGCTGTGATCATAATCAGTTTACTGGCTGGTCAGAACATCCTTTTCCATCTTTTCTCCGGCAGCCTGATGCTCGGTGCTTTTTACATGGCCACTGACCCGATCACATCACCAAAAACTCAACTCGGCCGATATATTTTCGGCGCCGGGGTCGGAATAATCATTATGTCTATGCGCTTGTGGGGTTGGCTGCCTGAAGGGACTACTTTTGCCATCCTGGGCATGAACCTGCTGGTTCCTTTAATTAACCGTTATACCAAGCCAAAGCCAAAACATGCATAGAACAAAGGAAGTCGAAAAATGAATGAGCATGGTTTAATAGATAACCTTTCCGTACGATTCGGCGCTGTGGCTTTTAAGAACAGCAAACTATTCCGCGAAAGTATCGATAGCCCTGCTTATGAGGAGCTTTTAGATTCCGTTTCTTTTGATTGGCCAATCATAACAGGCGAAGGTTATTACGAGGTGCCCGCTCAAACAATGATCGGCAAACTGGATCCCGCATTTCATATTGCCAGATGGATGGGCGGTGAATACCCAACCCTCATCTATCATCACAGCAATAATGAAAGGCCTTTCAGTAAAAAGCTTTTTGGAAAAAGTTCATTCCGGGATATAGTATTAACTAAAAAAAACGAGATTCTGGCCAATCTGATTGCTATTAGAGCACCCTACCATCGTTCGTACAAACTATACATAGCTAAAATTGCCCACCTGGCAAACTTTATGGCCCTGCTGTCCGTATCGGTAAAGCTGGTAGAAAAAATTAATGAGTACGCTTCAAGTAAAGGCAGTAAAGTGGTGGTTTCGGGAATCAGCCTGGGAGGCTGGGTAACCAATTTGCACCGGGCTTATTACAACAGCGCAGATAAATACTTGCCGCTACTGGCAGGCACCGCTCCGGATGATGTTTTTATTCACTCTGCATACCGGATACTGGCCGGCAAACCGGTCCATGACAATCCTGCTAAAGTTAAAAAAACTCTCAATTTTGATCAGAAGTTCAGCAGGGTTAAAGAACAAAACCTTTTTCCACTTTTAGCCCGCCATGACCAGGTTATTCGCTTTGAGAGGCAAATGGAGGCATACAATAGTTATCCTGTCAGCGTTATCAACAGGGGACATATTACCGGAATTGTCGCTGCCAAAGAACTGCGAAACCACATCCTGACCCATCTATTTTAAAAAAAGCTTGAATTTAGGCAGCTTTAGTAAAAATAATGGCAAGCAATGATTATTTTATTCTTTGTCCTCCGGCCCCGTTACATCTTCCTGCACAAACTCAGAACTACCGCGGCCTCTTCCCCGTTTATGACGGTGAGGACAAACACCTTCTTCGCCCTCCAAAGCAAAAGGACCGCCATGAATACG
>SKPU01000109.1 GCA_007119335.1 Syntrophomonadaceae bacterium | reverse complement strand
GGAATAGCGGTTGCTTCCCGCGGTCCGACCATGACTTCCCAGCCTGTTTCTTCCTCTGTCATCCCCTTGAGTACAGCCACATGGCCCGGAATGACCAGCCTGCGGTGCTTAACCTTGTCTTCCAGCCCGTAGTCCTTTATCGCTTTTGCAATTGTTTCTTCAGAGAACTTGTTATCTGCGTAAGCTGTAAGCACGGAAATTCCACCGGTATCAACCGCAATGATCCAGCTGGGGACCCGTGAACCTTCTACTTCACCTTCCACGATAAAGTAAGTCAGGGAGAAGTTTGTAGTCACATAAACCGGGGAATCTTCCCCGGGTTCACCGACTTCGTAAAGCCCGGCTTCAACCGCAATCGGTTTCTGCGGGTCAGTATAGAGGTTCTGGCGCCAGGATAAGAGCGGCAGGAGCTGCTGCTTTTCACAGGCTTTTAGAACAACCACGTCGGCATATTTACTGACGTAAACCCCGGCCTGGATTACTTCTTCTTTGGGATCTTCTTTGGTAGCCAGCGCAATAGCCGGGTAGCCAAAGGGACGGAACTTTTTGCGAACTGCTAAACGGCGGAACTGGGTTAAGTCAGCCAGCACCTTGCTGGTTTCGCGCGCTCCGCTGTCAAGGACCAGGTCTTTATGACCGAGACCTTCTACCTTGCCGACCAATTCTGCCAGATCATTGAGGTCTGTGCCTTTGACTACGAGCGGGCATCCTTTACTCTTGGCCAGTTCTGTCATTTTTTCATAGTTATCTCCGTTAGCGGCATAAACCAGGGGTTTGCGATCTGCAACCGCTTCTAAGGCCCCTTCCATAACAGCCGGATCTTCAGCCATTAAAACCATGGCCTTTTCTGTTTTACCCGCTACAGCCTGGACGGCTTCTTTAAAATTCCCTGCGTCTCCGGAGTCGCATTTAACTGCAACCATGTCGGTAACATAGTGCATGCCGACCCGTTCAAATTCAAGATCATCAAATTTTTCTGCTTTAGCTGCTGCATCTTCGGAATCACTGATTAAAACGGCAACGCCGGTGGGATGGAAAAAGCGCTTGTCATGACGGAAGATTTCGGTTTCTTCACCCAGCTCCACGGCATGATCCCCGCTTCCGACCGTTACCTTTTTAATAGGTGGTGCGGACGCTGAATCCAGCGCTTCCTTGGCCTCATCTGTAACATGCGGACAGGCCGACAATTCAGCCTTACCGCTGGCAAGAGCCATGGCAAAAGCCAGGCAGGTTGGTGAACCACAATCCTTACAATTAGTTTTTGGTAGGTGTTTATAAATTTCTAAACCTGTTAAACCCATTAATACTCTACTCCTTTCTTATCTTCATAAATCTGGCAACGGGAGAACAGCCGAAAATATCCCGTCGATCATCATATCCACTCCAGATCAGTAAAAGGCTTCGGCTTCATCGTTGCCTCCACCGAAGCGCTTTAACCTGTTTAACTACATCAGCGGATCCAGGCTCAGGGCCGGATGACCCTTTTCGTCCAGGAAGGGAAGAATCTCTTCTGCTGTAGTGCCGACAGTTTCATCAGCAATCTTTTCAACGAAGTCTTCACCAAGTCCTTCTTCTTTTGCGCGCTCGCGCAGTTCATCGCCTAGTGAGTCTTTCAGTTCTTTTGGTGCCCAGATCAGGCGGGCCAGTCCTCCGTCAGCGCTGATAAACTTACGGCTTAATACGTAGGCCCGGCCGTGGCCCATGAAACCGGGAGTCTGCACCCCGCCGCCAACAGAACCGGCCAGGGTGGAAAATGTCATTCCCACCGGGGTCTCTCCGCCGTATTCACGGGTGGTGATCATTACGCCGTTTCCTTCAGGCACAATAGCCATAATACACTCGAAACAGCCGCAGGAAGTCATCGGACGATCCATAAAGCTGTACATCGAACACTCCTCAATCATGCGGTTGGTATTCTGGTAGACATACTCATTAACCGACTCCCAGATCCCTTTATCTTCGTCAACCAGGCCTTCTTTCTTAATCGGGCGGTTCGGCCCGGTCGGGTCAATTTCGTAAGCGGCCTTGCCATCCAGCCAGCTCACTGCACCGCATAACCCGAGCCGCTCCGGGGTTACCACGCAGCAGTGGTTAGGGGCAAAAGACTGGCAGAGAATACAGGAATAGAATTCTTCGACCGATTCATCGGTCAGGCCTCTTAAACGCTCATCGCGGGCATTGTAGAATTCCCTGGCCCTTTCAAGTTCTTTTTCTACCTTGTCCGCATCGGTAATCAGGGTTACCTGCACACGGTCGACGATAGAGGGAAACTCATCTTTGAATTTGGCAACCAGCAATTCCCCGAAGTCCCTAATTTTAAAGCCTTTTTCGGCGGCATCCTTACTGACCCGCATCCAGATCGTATCCCGCTGGGCCATGTGCCACAGGCCTTCACCGTAGTTGATCAGGTAGTGAAGCCGGCGCTCAAGGACACTTTCGAAGTCTTCCTGCATTTTGCGGCCGAAAATCTTGACCAGCATACCAAACGGCAGGGCACTGCCCTCTTCGACATCTTCTATTTCGGGACCGATCACCTCGATCTTGCCGTCTTCAATCTGGTCTTCTTCGACCATTTCCACCAATTCGAAAGCGGTGGTTTTACTGCCTCCGAACTCAACCCGCATATCCCCTTTGCGGATTACCTCACCCTCGAAAGCAGGGCCGACCGTAATGGGAATCGGAATATCAAGGATTTTCAGCTTGATACCGCGGATTTCCATGGCCACCTGCAAAAGATCCTCATAATTGGGATGGGAGACATACCAGTTCGGGACCTGCTCGTCTTCAGGCAGTTCCTGATCGGTAATCACCGGGAAACCGAGGAAGATAGCAGCAAAATGCGCAGCGACCTGCACTTCGTCAATTTCGCCTAACTGCAGAACAAAGGCGCGCACCCTTCTACGCTGGTAATCGCGGGTATTTTCACGCTCTCCGGGCGGGATACCGCCAAAGGCGATACCGGCACGCAGGGCGTAGTTTACAGCATGGATAACCTGGGTGAAATTACCGATCGGGAATGCAATAAAATCAATCCCGAGCTTGCACCCGGCTTCGATAGCCTGCTCAATAACCTGGTTGCAGAGAAAAATCATAAACCCTTTACTCTGCAGGTCCATGACCAGTTTGCCGACATCTTCAGATGACTTACCCTTACCCATAATTACGGCCTGGCCCGGGATAGTCCAGTCCACCAGGAGGATTCCGTAACGGCGGACGATCGGGTCTCCGAGGAAACCGGTCCAGGGCTCCACGTGCGGCCGCGCGCCATCTAAGTAGCGCAGAGCTTCGATTATTTCAGCCGAATAAGCGGCTGCTTCTCCGCAAAGCCGGGCATTATGGAAAGTTAACTCCTCGCGAATCTGGCTGCGCATGCGGTTTAAAATCGGGGGCAGATCGCCCAGTTTCTCAACAGCTTCACCGCTCAACGCACGAATCACGGGCAGATAATAGCCGGTATCGGGATAGCCAACCGGCTTATCAGGGCCGTGCTGCTTTATAGCCTGATTTAACAATATTTCAGCATAGCTGGTAGCAATAACCGCTCCATCATATGCTTTTTCAAATAACTTATGCGGCGGATTATCTTCATCCACTGCTCCGTCAAATATCTCATCAAATGATTCTTCCCAGTCTTTGGTCAGAACACCTTCACTCATTGTTCGTGCCTCCTTTTTGCGATTTATTTACCATCCGGTGGATAGTTCAGTTTCGTATTTTTCAGCAGTTTCCTTGTGCACTTTCAATTTCCAGGTGCGCTCATCCAACGCCCCGAGAATTTTGCCGACCGCTTTTTCCGGATCTTCTTCCCAGATAAAATAGCCGCCATAGACGTCTTCGGCAATCTGCAGGGCAATTCCGTCAACCAGGGCACTGCCGGTAACTTCAGGCACAACACCGACGTGGGTCGGAACGCCCAGGGTCACACACCAACTGCCGATGGAAATCGCTTTTTCACTCATCGCTTCCGGTGCGGAGGCCACGAAAGGTACCTTCGGCACATCAACATTCCACTGGCGGGCCAGGGCGGTAGTAAAGTCATAAGCTCGG
>SKPU01000035.1 GCA_007119335.1 Syntrophomonadaceae bacterium | reverse complement strand
GACTCAATAGGTCTATTTTTAAGATAGAATACGCAGCGTTTCCCGGACAAGAAAGCTCTAAACGTACGAGTTTTTTTATTCCAGCAAAAAACAGCTGACCCGAAGCAATTTTTCCATGCATTATAGAAACCTGCTTGAGTTTACCCAACCAATAACCCGGGACACTTAAAATCAAGCAGCTTACATGACCATGCACCGCCCTGACTGATCAATAAACTATTAACGCGAAGGAGATACTTAATGGCAAGTTCTAAGAGTGACAATTTAGAAGTATACGGCATTGGAAATCCACTGATCGATGTGCTGGCCCAGGCAAGCGATGAAGAAATTAAGAATCTAGAATTAGACAAAGGGACCATGACACTGATTGATACAGAACGCGGCAACTTTATTCTAAACCAGATCACCGACCGCGAAAAAAAGTATTCCTGCGGAGGTTCGGCTCCTAATACGATGATAACCCTTGCCGCTCTTGGTATTAGCACCGCCCTGGCCGGTATGGTTGGCAACGATGAATTAGGTGAGATCTACATTAAAAGACTTAAAGATAATAATGTAATATCCGACCTAAAGGTTGTTAAAGGTGATACTGGAAGTTGTATAGTGCTTGTCACCCCGGATTATGAACGAACCATGAATACCAGGCTTGGAGTTTGCCAGGAATTTGGCCCCGAACACGTAAACCATGAAAAAATTTCAGAAGCAAATTATCTTTACTTTACAGGCTATATGTGGGACACTGCATCCCAAAAAGAAGCCTTAAATAATGCTATTGAAACAGCGCGCAAATCCGGAACGAAGGTTGTCTTTGACGTTGCCGATCCATTTGCAGTGGAAAGACATCAAAAAGATTTTTTAAACCTGATCGACAAAAGTGTGGATGTGCTACTTGCCAACCGTGATGAAGCTAATTTATTGATAGGTATCGATCATCCTGCCACAGCGGCTAAAGAACTGGCCAAGTATGGCATTATTGCCGCAGTCAAAAACAGTGTAGATGGTTCATGCATTTCTTCCGGGAATGGGGAGCATTGTAATGTTAATGCCTGCAAAGTAAAAGCTGAAGATAGTACAGGGGCAGGCGATAATTATGCAGCCGGTTTCGTATATGCCCTCATTAAGGGCTATTCGCTGGAAGATGCTGGTAAGCTTGCTTCCTATATAGCTGCACAAATAGTAAGTCAAACCGGAGCTCAGTTTGATAAACAAAGCATAAGGGATATTCGCAAAGCCATTAGTGAAAATTCTTGGCAGTAGGATAATCAATATATTAATCAGGAGGGATAAGTAGTTATAATGTCAGAAAACAAGAAGTTGGATTACAAGATAGCAGACTTAAGTCTGGCCCCTTGGGGAAGAAAGGAAATTGAGATAGCGGAAAAAGAAATGCCGGGATTGATTGCAACCCGTGAAAAGTATGCCTCGGAAAAACCTTTGAAAAATCTACGAATTACCGGCAGTCTTCATATGACCATTCAAACTGCGGTCTTAATTGAAACCCTGGTTGAGCTGGGCGCTGATGTGCGCTGGGCAAGCTGCAACATATTTTCAACCCAGGATCATGCTGCCTCTGCAGTAGTTGTCGGTCCGCCGGAAAAGGGCGGAACAGTTGACGATCCCAGGGGCGTTCCTGTATTCGCGTGGAAAGGTGAAACCCTCGAAGAATATTGGTGGTGTACCCATCAGGCGCTTACCTGGCCCGACAAATCCGGTCCTCACCAAATAGTTGATGATGGTGGTGATGCTACCATGCTGATCCACCGTGGTTATGAAGCCGAAGATGACCCATCGATCCTTGATGAACCAACCACAAATCATGAATTACAGGTCGTTAACAAATTACTGAAAGATGCCCTGGCAGATAATCCCAAGCATTGGCATTCAGTGGTTTCTGAAGTCCGGGGGGTAAGCGAAGAAACAACAACCGGGGTAAACCGATTATACCAGATGGCTAAGAGCAATAAACTCTTATGCCCTGCAATAAATGTCAACGATTCAGTAACCAAGGGTAAGTTTGATAACATATATGGATGTCGTGAAAGCCTTGTTGATGGTATCAAGCGGGCGACCGATGTAATGATCGCAGGGAAAACAGCTTTTGTTGCCGGTTTCGGTGATGTGGGGAAAGGCTCGGCTGAAGCTCTGGAAGCGTTGAAAGCTCGAGTGATTGTCTCTGAAGTGGACCCAATTTGCGCTCTGCAGGCCGCAATGGCCGGTTATGCGGTGATGACCATCGAAGACGCTCTTCCACATGCCGATATTTACGTTACTGCAACAGGCAATAAAGATGTTATTACAATAGACCATATGGCAAAAATGAAAGACATGGCTATAGTATGCAATATCGGCCACTTTGACAATGAAATTCAGGTTGATGAACTTGAAAACTACCCGGGCATCAAAAAAGAAACTATTAAGGCCCAGGTAGATCAGTATATATTCCCGGACGGGCATAGTATCATTCTTCTGGCCGAAGGACGTCTGGTCAACCTGGGTTGCGCAACCGGTCATCCAAGTTTCGTGATGTCCAACAGTTTCACTAACCAGGTTATGGCCCAGATTGATTTTGCCAAAAATGATCGTGCATGCGAAGTTTACCGCATGCCCAAGGAGCTTGACGAAGAAGTGGCAAGGTTGCACCTTGAAAAAATTGGGGTTCGCCTGACGAAACTTAATAAAGATCAAGCAGATTATGTCGGATATGATATTGATGGACCATACAAACCTGATCATTACCGCTACTAAGCAAATGGATAATTACCTAAGCTAAGCATAAAAACCAAATTGTTTTAAATAATAATTTGCCGGGGCGGCAGGGAATGCTCCCCGGCTATTTTATATTATTTTATGCGCGGCGATTAGAGCTACCGGCGCAGTTTCTTGGCGCAACGGTTGGCCTCATAATAAATTCTTTCCTCATCGAGGGTCAAAAAAGCGCCTTTGTCAAACAGTATTTTCCCGTCAACCAGAACTGTATCTACATCACTGGCAGAAGCAGAATAAACTATGGCTGATACTGCATTATTATGAGGCTGGAGGTGAGGTTTGTTAAAATCAAGAATAGCAAGGTCAGCCTTAGCCCCTTCTTTCAAAACCCCGAGATTATCTTTCTGTAATGCTTTAGCTCCGCTGCTTGTAGCCAACGCCAGGGCTTCATTTGCGGTAATATAGGTCGGATCTTCGTGGATACCTTTTTGCAGAAGACTGGCCAGCCTTATTTCTTCGAACATATCCAGATTGTTATTACTTGCAGCTCCATCGGTGCCAAGGCCGACCAGAGCATTTTGATCAAGGAGCTTCTTCAGAGGGGCGATCCCGTTGCCCAGTTTAAGATTGCTACCGGGATTATGAGATATTCCGACACCCTTGGCGGCTAAAATCCCGATATCTTCCTCTGGCAAGTGCACGCAATGAGCTGCCAGAACAGGTCTTTCAAACATGCCGATTTCATCCATTAATTGAACAGGAGTTTTACCATGCATCTTCAGGGAGGATTCTACTTCATGCCTTGATTCAGATAAATGGATATGAATCGGTGTATTTAAATGATCTGTTTCCTTGAGGACTCTTTTTAAAAACTCCGGTGGACATGTATAAGGAGCATGGGGACCTAAGATGGTAGTAATTCTACCCGCTGCCTGGCCCTGCCATTGATCTACAAAATTAATTGCATCCTTTAATCCATTATCTCCTTCCGGATTATTTTCCCCAATAAATACCTGGGAAAGCACGGCCCTGATTCCAGCCTCCGTGCAGGCCCTTGCCGTCTGTTCCATGTAATAATACATGTCAACAAACGTAGTAGTTCCGCCACGCAGCATCTCTAACAAAGCAAGGGAGGTGCCCCAATAAACATCTTCTTCGGTCAATTTTGATTCAGCAGGGAAAATTTTCTTTTCAAGCCACTCCATTAAAGGATAATCGTCTGCATAACTGCGAAACAAACACATTGCTGCATGGTTGTGCAGGTTAATTAGTCCCGGAATAACCACTCTGCCTTTACCGGGAATAATCTGCGTATTTTTATCTACATCGATGGGTTGATCAGAAATAG
>SKPU01000268.1 GCA_007119335.1 Syntrophomonadaceae bacterium | reverse complement strand
TTTCCAGGTTGTCAAACCGATACGGGAGATGGTGATTTTTGCCCAACAAAATATAATCATGGACCCACCTTTTACCAAGTTAGATATCCTCAGTTGCCGCAATCTGCTGATCTACATGACTCCGGAATTGCAAAAAAAAGTTATACCCCTTTTACACCATAGTTTAAATCCCGGCGGCTTTTTATTATTAGGAAATTCTGAAACTGTTGACAGTTATACAAGCCTTTTTGAACCACATGAAGGCAAATCCCGAATCTATCGGCGCCTTGATTCTTCAGAGCAAACTGAGCTGGTTGAATTTCCATCAGTCCGTGTTCCAACCCTCCCTCCACCAGCTTTGAAACCAATGGCAAATCTACAAGAACTGGCAGATCAATTGATTTTGAAGCGCTATGCGCCAGCATCAATACTGGTTAATAGCAAAGGCGATATCCTTTATACCAGCGGACGAACAGGTAAATTTATCGAACCGGCAGCAGGCAAGGCCAATTGGAATATCTTTGTCATGCTCCGTGAAGGTCTCAGCTATGCCATGCACAGCACTTTTCAGACAGCTGTTCAGAAAAACGAAATCACTACCGTTAAAAACGCAGTCGTAAAGACCAATGGAGGAACCCAAACAGTAGATATCATCATCCAGCCGCTTGATGAGCCGGAACCATTGCGTGGGATGGTGTTGATCGTCTTTACAGAAGTGGCTAAACCTGGTAAAAATAAGCTGAAGGATAAAACGGGGCATGAAGCTGTCTGCAATGATCAAGTGCCGATTTTAAAAGAAGAACTCCGTCAAGCCCATCTGGAGCTTAAGAATACTCGCGAAGAGATGCAGGCATCTCAGGAAAAACTTAGCTCTTTGAACGAAGAGCTGCAGTCAACCAACGAAGAGTTGCAGTCAACCAACGAGGAACTAACCACTTCCAAGGAGGAGCTGCAGTCATTAAATGAGGAACTGCAGACGGTCAATCACGAACTGCAAGCTAAAGTAAATGAGCTGTCTCAGATCAATAGCGATATGAAAAATTTGCTTGAAAGCACTGATATTGCTGTTCTATTTCTGGATAACATGCTCCGTGTAAGGCGTTTCACTGCTAAAACAGCTGAGATTATCAAGTTGATTCCAGGTGATACAGGAAGGCTAATTACAGATATTGTCTCAGATCTGAATTATCAGGACCTGGCAGAAGATGCCCGGGAAGTATTACGTACACTGTCTTTCATAGAGAAATCAGTTTCCGCCACCGATGAACGCTGGTTTACGGTAAGGATTATGCCATATCGCACACTTGAGAATAAAAATGACGGTCTGGTAATCACATTTTTCGATATTACAACTTCTAAGACGCTGGAAGCTAAACTAAGAAAGACCCAGGCTGACCTGGAAAAACGCATGGCAAAAAAAGACCTCGATTTAAACAAAGCTGAGAAAAAATCAAAATCTGATTTGCACCGGGATGATTAGAAAGCAGGGAAGGAGAGATTGGCATGAGCAAGAACAGATCGGCTGAAGAGTTACGCCGCCAGGCAGAGAAGCGACTACAAAAAAGCAAACAAGATATAACAACTCCTGTAACTCCGGAAGAAGCGCATCGTCTCATACAGGAACTTGAAATACACCAGATCGAACTGAAGATGCAAAATGAAGAACTGCAGCAGGCACGTTCAGAACTTGAACGATCTCTTATCGAATATACCGATCTTTATGATTTTGCTCCTGTCAGCTACTTTACCCTGGACCAAAACGGCGTAATTCTAAATGTTAATCTGACCGGAGCACACATGTTAAGGGTAGAGCGCAGCCGAATTTCGAATCAGTATTTTGAGAGATTCATCATTACTGAATGCCGACCCGCTTTTTCAGCCTTTTTTAATAAAGTATTTCAAAACCGAAATCATGAAACCATTGAGATTGCCATGCAAAAAGAAGGGGGTGGAGAGCTCTACGCCCATATAGAGGCCTCAGTTTCGGAAAATCAACGGGAATGCCGGGTTGCCTTGGTAGATATCACAGTTCAAAAACAGGCAGAACGGAAGTTGCAAGAAAGTGAACAAAAATACCGCAGTCTATATGAAGCCATGTCACAGGGAGTTTTATATCAGGATCCTGACGGTAAAATAATTTCGGCTAATCCCGCAGCCGAAAAGATTCTTGATATGCCGTTCAAGCAAATGCAAGGAAGAACATCAAAAGATCTTAATTGGCTGACTATCCATGAAGATGGATCCGACTTCCCTGAAGAAATCCATCCCTCCATGGTAGCCTTGCGAACCGGTGAAAGGGTTGAAAATGTAGTCATGGGTATTTATGCACCGCAATCCGGCAGGCACAGGTGGCTCAGAATTACCGCAGTGCCACAGTTTACGCCTGGTAACTATAAGCCATATCAGGTTTTTACAACCCTGGAGAATATTACTCAAACAAAACGTATGCTGGAATTTAACAAGCTTACCCCCAGAGAAAAAGAAGTTTTCAAGTTTTTGGCCAGGGGCAAAGGGCGGAAAGTAATATCTGAAGCCTTAGATCTTAGTCCCAAAACCGCTGACAAACATAGAGAAAACTTGATGCATAAGTTAAATTTTCTTACCTTGGAAGATGTTGTAGAGTTTGCCAGGCTAATCAATATAGATTAAATATGATTTCTTTGCCGGTAAACCTAAAGTTCTTTATCTACAATTGCCAGTAAGAGATCAACTAACTCAGGATCAAACTGGGTCCCAGCGCACCGTTTAAACTCGGTTTTTATTTCTTCAAGTGTTAAAGCTTTTTTATAAGGTCTTCCGTTGGACATCACATTATATGCATCGGTAATTGCTGTGATCCTTGCCAGCAAAGGTATCTCTTTTCTCTTTAACCCCCGCGGGTAACCTGAACCATCCCACCACTCATGGTGGGCAAGGATATCTTCAGCCACGTGGGCTAATTCTTCTGTGGCAATAGCCACTCTGTAACCTATCTCGGGATGTTTTTTAAGAATGCTCCATTCATTATCCGATAGCGGTTTGCTTTTTTTCAGCAGAGTTTCTGGAATATTAATTATTCCGATATCACGAAGGGTAATTAAAAGATTCAACCGGATCAATTCGGAATCAGAGAGCCCGTACTTCTCGCCTAACTTAAAAGCCATATATTGCCTTTTTCGGGTATCTGCTTTAGCTTCAAAACTTTTGGCAGCAATGGCCTCTATTAAAGCTTCAATTACGGTATCTTTTGTGCTTCTGTTTTCAATCGCTTTCTGCCGGTACATTTCGTCTTCAGCATTTTTTAGCACTTCAATCAAACTATCGGCTGGTTCACTTTTAACTGCCTTTCCTAAAGCTATTGATACCGGAACATCTCCCACCACAGTTTCTGAACAAAGCATTTTTATCCTCTGACCGATATCAACTAAAGTCTCATCACTGGTTTGTGACAGCAGCAACACAAACTCATCTCCGCCCCAGCGGGTGATAATGTCTTCTTCACGACAGGCTTTTTTAAGAATATCCGCAGCGCTTTTCAGCATTTCATCGCCTGCCGTGTGACCATAGGTGTCGTTAATCAACTTCAGGCTGTTCAGGTCAGCCATAATAATGCCAATCGGGAGCTGCCTTACAGTATCTACTCTATTCATCTCCTCTTCAAAATAGTGGCGGTTGTAGAGTCCTGTAAGTTGGTCACGGAAACTAAGGTGGCGTAATTTTTCTTCAGTTTCTTTTCGTTCCGTGATATCTATAATAACTAACCTGCAGGTTGTCTTTTTTTCTTCGTCTGTTGCAATTGCAGTCTTTAAATGAGCCCAGAATACCTGGCCATTATTTTTGATCATTCTCAATTCACATTCCTGTGGCACATAATTCTCAAAAAGTGCTTTGTGAAGACAAAGATAAATGTCCCTGTCATCTTTATTGATATATCTCGTAAATGGTGTTTTAGGCAAAGCAGAACGATTAACACCCAGTAAAGTAGCGGCAGTTAAGTTGGCAATTTTTATAATGCCTTGCGTGCTTGCCGTAAGATAACCAACCGGGGCCAGGTCGTAGAGATCAAAATATTGAGCCCAGCTTTTCTCCAGCTCCTCCTGAGCGATAC
>SKPU01000211.1 GCA_007119335.1 Syntrophomonadaceae bacterium | reverse complement strand
AGAGATTTAGGAAGAGATCGCGATTACAGTGAAGAAATTGCCAAGTCTATTGACCAGGAGATCAGGAAAATCATGGATAACAGCTATCAGAGAGCACAGGATATCCTGGAAGAAGAAAGACCAAAACTTGAATTAATAGCGCAGGCTCTTTTAGACAAAGAAACCCTTAATGCAGCAGAAATCAAGGCTCTTGCTGAGGGCAAAGAAATGCCGCCAGACAGGGATTTCGATGAAGACGACCAGGATAATGAAGGGGAAGATTTCCTGGGTGAAAATGACGAAGATTTAGACTTAGATGTAGCTGCAAATGACGATAATCCTGATCATGAGGATGAAACATCAGATTCTGATGATGCCGAAACGGAAGAAACAGAGATTGCGGACCAGGGGAAGGATCTGGTTGACGAAGAAACTTCTACTACAGCTAAAGAAAAGGAAGATCGGCAGGCTTCGTTTCAACAGCATGCTGAACAGAAGGAAAACCCGAAAAAAGAACATTAATTTGAACTAAAGGCATAAAAAAAAGGAGCCCCGGGCTCCTTTTTTTAATGGCGACTTTAGCTGATAGTTTTATCTAAAAAGAGCAGTGCCTTTCCATAAAAAAGCGATTTGTAAATTATGGCCGGCAGGTTAAGGAGTGAATGTCGATGGGCAACGGTTTAACTGACATTAAGGGCGTCAAGGTAGGAGTTGCCTCAAAACCGGAAGCGGCTACCGGCGTGACAGTAGTGCTTGTTGAAGAAGGTGCCCGGGCAGCTGTTGAAGTGCGTGGTTCAGCACCAGGAACCCGGGAGACTGACTTGCTCAAGCCCGGGCAGTTGAT
Source organism: Syntrophomonadaceae bacterium (assembly GCA_007119335.1). Lineage (GTDB taxonomy): Bacteria > Bacillota > Dethiobacteria > DTU022 > DTU022 > B1SED10-74M. The sequence continues at coordinate 3,254 of SKPU01000211.1, read as the reverse complement.
TGAAGAGATTCAGGGGCTTGTATTAGCCGGTGGTAGCGCTTTTGGGCTTGACGCAGTAACTGGTGTGATGCGTTACCTTGAAGAAAGAAATCATGGTTTTCCAGTCGGAGGATTTGTTGTACCGATTGTGCCGGCTGCGGTATTATTTGATCTTCTGATCGGTGATGGCAGGATTCGCCCTGAAGCTGAAATGGGCTATCAGGCTTGCCTCGCTGCATCAACTGATCCTGTGGTCGAGGGGTCGGCTGGAGCGGGTAGTGGCGCAACCGTGGGCAAAATTTATGGCATACAAAATTCGGTTAAGTCCGGACAGGGTTCTGCTTCTTTGGTCAAAGATGAGTTAATTGTGTCTGCTCTTATGGTTGTTAATGCATTTGGTGATATATTTAACCAGGCGGGTGATTTGCTGGCAGGACCGCGTAATCCAGAGACCGGCTTTATGGAGAGAACGGCAGATTTGATGATAAAAATGAGCGAAATTGGAGTTCCCGGCAATACGACCCTGGGAGTAGTTGCTACAAATGCTGCTTTTGATAGCGCAGCTTTAACCAAGGTATGCCAGTTGGCTCATAACGGTCTGGCCCGTTCTATCTGGCCTGTGCATACCATGTTCGACGGCGATACAATATTTGCTCTTTCCAAAGGGAATATAAAGGCAGATGTTAATCTGGTCGGGTTGATGGCAGCAGAAGCGGTAGCAGGTGCTGTGGAAAGAGCGGCCTTGATGGCGACTTCCCTTTGTGGTGTTCCGGCTTTGAAAGATCTATAATAAAAAAACATGTGAAATATTGAACACCGATGCAGGAATCAGGATAATTACGTTGAATTTATTTAATGCCCTGCCTAAAAAATTAGGGGGATTATTAAAATATCAAGGAGGTAGTTTTAATGCCGTTAGATCCAACCAAGCATGCTGACTGGGAAATTGCAGAAGCAGCAGAATCGAACATGAAAAAGGTTTACCAGTTGGCAGATGAACTTAAACTCGATCAAGAGGAGCTCTTGCCTCACGGTCACTATGTGGCCAAGGTAGACTACAAAAAAGTTCTCGAAAGAAAGAAAGATGCACCGCAGGGCAAGTACGTAGATGTTACCGCGATTACTCCTACTCCGCTGGGCGAAGGGAAATCAACTTCTACGATGGGCTTAACCCAGGGTATGGGCAGACTTGGTAAAGACGTGCTTGCTACCATTCGTCAGCCTTCCGGAGGCCCTACCATGAATGTAAAGGGTTCTGCTGCAGGTGGCGGACTGGCCCAGTGTATTCCTTTGACCCCGTTTTCCCTCGGTTTGACCGGTGATATTAATGCGAGTATGAATGCTCACAACCTGGGTCTGGTAGCATTAAATTCCCGCCTGCAGCACGAGTTTAATTCCAGTGATGCCTTTTTAGAGCGTGGTGGGCTGACGCGGCTCAATATTGACCCCCGTAATGTATCATTGAACTGGATTATTGACTTTTGTGCTCAGGGCCTGCGTAATATTATTATGGGGTTGGGTAGCCGGAAAGACGGTTTCATGATGCATTCTGGATTTGACATCGCTGTATCTTCAGAAGTTATGGCTATCCTTGCTGTAGCTAATGATTTAAAAGATATGCGCGAGCGAATGGGTAGGATTGTTGTTGCATACGACAAAAGAGGCAACCCGGTTACTACTGAAGACCTTGATGTGGCCGGCGCTATGACAGCCTGGATGGTTGAAGCAATTAACCCTAACCTGATGCAAACATTAGAAGGACAGCCGGTCTTTGTTCATGCGGGACCATTCGCTAACATTGCTATCGGTCAGTCTTCCATCGTTGCTGACCGGGTAGGTCTTAAACTCAGCGATTATGTAATTACCGAGTCCGGTTTTGCAGCAGATATTGGTTTTGAAAAATTCTGGAACCTGAAGTGCCGCATGTCAGGTCTGAAGCCGGACTGTGCAGTTCTGGTTGCTACTATCCGCGCTCTGAAGTGTCATGGCGGAGCTCCAGTTCCGAAACCTGGACAGCCGCTTGACCAGGCATACAAAGAAGAAAATGTAGGATGGGTTGAAAAGGGTTGCGATAACTTGATTCACCATATCAATACTATCAAAAAATCCGGTATTACCCCGGTGGTTTGTATCAACCACTTCTATACCGATAGGGATAGCGAAATTAAAGCGGTGCGTCGCCTCGCTGAAGAAGCCGGTGCAAAAGTTGCTCTTTCCAAGCACTGGCAGTACGGCGGCGAGGGAGCAGAAGAATTCTCCGAGGCTGTGGTCGAAGCCTGTGATGAACCCAGCGATTTCAAATTCCTTTATGAATTGGAAACACCGCTGCGCGATCGGATTAACCTTATTGCCAAAGAAGTGTATGGAGCAGATGGTGTTGAGTACTCACCGGAAGCGCTTGAAAAAGCTAAGAAAATGGAAGCAGACCCTAAATTCCAGAAAATGGGGACCTGCATGGTCAAAACCCATCTCAGCCTGAGCGATGACCCTAATCTTAAGGGCGTCCCGAAAGGCTGGAATCTTAAGGTTCGTGATATCCTAACCTACGGCGGGGCTGATTTTGTAGTACCTGTTGCCGGCGCTATCTCACTGATGCCCGGCACAGCTGCTAACCCGGCATATCGCAAAGTGGATGTCGATGTTGAAACCGGTAAAGTGGAAGGTTTGTTCTAAAACAGTTTAAGACCCCAAAACAAAAAGGACGTCTGTTCCAGTTCAATATAAAGGCTGGTTCGGCGTCCTTTTTAAAACTTAAACCAGTTTTGCTGTTGGTAGATAATGACACTTTTAGTTTGCCCCCGCTGTTTGATAATCTCCATCACCTTTTTATCCTGGTTAGGGATCTGTAAATCCGGGGCAATATCGGCCAGGGGGATCAGCACAAAATCTCTTTCAGCAAGGCGGGGATGAGGCAGTTCGAGGAATGGGGTGTGTATGGTTACCTCTTCATATATTAATAAATCAAGGTCAATGAGACGCGGTCCCCACCTTTCATTTCTGACTCGCTTCATTTTCTTTTCTACAGATAGCATTTTCTGAAGAAGTCGTTCTGGATTTAAATCTGTCAGAAGCAGGGCGCATGCATTAAGAAAAGGCCCTTGCTCCGGTCCTCCGACCGGCTCCGTTTCATAAACAGATGACACTTTTTCAAGAAATATTTGCGGTTCCGCGAGCAATATTTCAAGCGATTGGATTAGGTTGGTCAGGCGATCTCCTAAATTGGAGCCAAGCCCGATATATGCCTTTTTCATAAGCTGCTTAATCCTTTCTCCTGT
>SKPU01000262.1 GCA_007119335.1 Syntrophomonadaceae bacterium | reverse complement strand
GATTTGCAGTAAGAAGTGATCAAGAGAGAAAATATATTACTGTTAAACCTGTTTATCATCAACGACCAGATCTGGTAAGAGATCAAAGACATTTTGACCGAAGTTCAAACTGGTTAATTAGCTTTGGAATGGATAGCTGAAACCTGGCAAACCAATAAGCTCAGAGCACTTAGAAAAATCGAAAATAAACACCCATTAGTGGAGCAGGTAAAGAACTGCGTAAATTGATGAGTTATATTGAGCAGCAGCTTTGTGAAATTAATTGTTACTGTACAGCTCTATTCATGCTGCATTTAAGGCTGGTGACATTACGATAGAACGGTTGCAATGGTCAACGAAGCAAAGGTTGAAGCCGGTCGGCCTGTATGGATCTAGGCCGCTGAGATCTGAGCCATGGGTGGCGAATGCCGAGGGGAGCCGGCATCAGGACAAAACGCAGCACGGCTGAGCAGACAATTATTTAATCCCGGCTGCAATATTTTTTAGCTGTTCAACAGAAACTGTCCCGGACTTAACCAGCAGGGCCTGGTTTTGCTCATCTTCGCGCCAGGCCAGGCCCGGCTGTCCGGCTGCTTCAAAGTGTGTATAACCGTTTATTGCTCCTACTTTCTGCACCTCAACCTGGAGGTGCTTACCAAGGTTTTCCATAAAAATTTCCGTTTCTTCATGATCAGCCTCCACTTTAACCCACAGGAGGCTTTCGTCATTTCTGTAATAGGTGGCTCCGTGGAAGGCAAGAGCTTCTCCTTCAGTCAACAAGAAAACATCCTCCAGCCTAAAATCATCCGGCAGTGACTGCTGCCAATCAGGAGGAGCAGGATCACTTTCCCTTCTAAAGAACGGAAGGTCATCTGCAAGCGCTTCTTCTTCCACCATTATACCGGGAACGGCTTTGTCTTCTTCAACCTCCATAGCTTCGGGTTGCTCCATCTCTTCAACCGGCGCTTGATCCTCTAATGCAGGAAGAACTGCAAGATCCCACTGGTTAAATATGCCCAGGCTGCCTAAAACTACTACCAATATAACAGCGGCCGCTGCAGCCCCATAGTGATAACGGGTCCAGCTAAACTTTTGCTGATGACTCCGTTGATGATCCTGTTTCATCTTCGGGGATGTCCGGCTTTGACTATTGTTAAGCTCAGCTTCAATGCGCTGCCAGGCTTCGTCAGTCGGTGGGGGGTCTATGGATTCCAGTTCATGATACAGGGCTTCCCTGATCAATTCATCGCCTGGTTTTATGTCTTTTTTTTCGGACATGGATCACCCGCACCTCCTTTGTCTAGAAGACAACCAGGATCGTCTTTTTGTTCCAATTCACCTGCTAACCTTTGACGAGCCCTGTGCAGACGGGACTTAACAGTGCCCGGCCTCAATTCAAGCATACCAGCAATATCTTCCAGTTTAAGATCGTAATAATACTGCAGAACCACTACCTGGTATTGTTCTGCATGCAGCTTTCTAATTGCCTTCCTGTTCCTCTCTATTTTAAGGTTTCTCATAGCGGAGTCTTCCGTATAATTTACTTCTGGCTCCCCGGGAGCAACCGCTTCTTCATCCGTATAAAGAATTCTTTTTTCACGCTTCAGATAGTTGCGCGCCAGGTTAGAGGTAATTACAGCCAGCCATGCTCCAAACTTGGCCCCATCCTTTAGCTGATCAATATTCTCGAAGGCTTTTATAAAAGCATCCTGGGTAATATCTTCAGCATTCTCCCGGCGGCGTAAGATATTGAAGGCGACAGCATAAGTCCTCTTATAATAGGCCTCAAAGAGCTGACGACGAGACTCGTTGTCATTTTGCCTGACCAGTTCTTTTAGCTTTTCGGGCTCCAAGTTTCTCCTCCTCACAAACTCCTGGTAGCGCTTTTAAGATTTTCTATAGTAGTTATTTCGTCAACAAATTTATTTTTCCTTTTATTCCATCAGTACTATTGGTGGACCAGGACAGGCTGTTCATTGGTCAAAACCTCTATTTCTACTCCATCCGTCTCGACAATCACAGCGCCGTGCCAGTCGGTCCGGTAGGTAGTGATGCCGACCTCGTTCAAAGAATCAATGACAAAAGGATTGGGATGACCAAATGGATTCGGGCCGGTTTGGATAATAGCCAGATCGGGTTGGACTGCTTCTAAAAATTCGGGCATTGCTTCCATATATCCGCCGTGATGTGGAATCTGGAGTAAGTCTGCCCGGAGATCGGCTTTACGACTGAAGAGGTCGCTAACCGCTGCATCCTCAATATCTCCGGTAAAAAGCATCCTGACCTGATAGTAATTAAGAAGAAACACGATCGAGTTGTTATTCAGGTCGCAATTCGTTCCTGTAAGCAGCTTTTCGGGCGGACCAAGCAATTTTAACTTCAAATCTGGACCAAAATGCCAGACCTGCCCGGTCCAGGCTTCTTTGATCATCGTTCCAGTTGAGTCAGTCTTCTCAAGAAGCTGCTCATAATAGTCAGATCCTCCAGAAACCGGTGAAACCAGCATCCGATCAACAGGGATTACATCAACCAGGGGCATAAATCCGCCGTAATGATCCTCGTGTGGATGGGTGACCACGGCCATATCGATTTTTCTAATCCCCTGGTGCTTCAAAAAAGGCAGGACCACTTTTTCTCCGATATCACCGGGCTCCCCTCTGAAAGGCAGTTCTCCACCGGCATCAACCATGATCACTGCTCCACAAGAAGTCTCCAACAATGCCGAGGCACCCTGCCCAACATCAATAAATGTTATTTTAAGGGTTTCCCTGGCCGGAAAGAAAATTCCTGACCAGATAAAAATAGTCACCAGGAGAAGAACAGCAAAGGCAGCAAGGGTAGTCCGGGGGCTTCGGACCTTAAGCAATCTCCCGGAAACTCCTTTTAAGTATCCCGTAAAACTGAGTCTTTGATCGACACTGCGCTCGCTTTCCCAGCGGTAATACAGGACTGTCAGCATAAATATAAGCGTGTAGAATATAAAAAGAAAAGTTAACCCGGGAGGATAAAGAGCTATATAAAAACCAGGCAGGCTGCTCCAACCGGTGATCAGCAGCATCAGTTCAAGCAAAGGGCGTGAAGCCCACAAGACATAAGCGCCCAGGGCAGGGATTACAAGGCTGAGCAGCGCTCCGCATAAACCCAGGCCTACTACAAAAGCTATTAGAGGCAGCAGCAATAGATTAAAGATAATTGCCCCGGTCGGCAAATGCTGAAAATAATAAACACAAAGGGGCAAAACCCCAACCTGAGCGGCCATGGTTAAGGCCAGGGGAGATATAAGAAGGCGAGGACAGTTGATCTGTTTAAGCAAATTTTCCAGCGGGCGATAGGCATAGATTAAAACCAGGGTAGCAGCATAAGAAAGTTGAAAGCCAATAGTAAATAGCAGCAGTGGATTAATAAAAAGAGTAATCAAAGCGGCAAAAGCAAGCACAGTCGGCAAATCACGCTCCCTTTCCAGTAAAAGGGCGCCCAGGGTTATGGAGACCATAGTTGCTGCCCTCAAGGAAGACGGACGCAGCCCGGTCAGGTAAGCGTATCCAAAAACCATTATAATCGCCAAAATCAGGGGGAATCGGCCTCGCAATCCCAGGTGTTTCCAAAAACCCAGAATTAGGGCAGCTACCAAACCGACGTGCAAGCCCGAAACAGCCATCAGATGTCCTGCCCCGGCCCGCTGAAAATTATGCTCTATTTCTTCGGGTAAGTGTTCACGCTGGCCAAAAAGAATAGCGCTCAGCAATTCAGCTGAAGGAGAAGGCAAAACCTTGTTAACTGCTCCAACCATTGCACTGCGTAATTCAATCGCAGACCCTGACAACCAGCCTACTTCTCCCGGGCCGAGAGAACTAACCTGCACAGCTTGGGGACTTATCGTTGCATCGATCCCCTGGCTAAGCAAATAAAAATGGTAATCAAATCCACCCGGATTACGCTGCCCCCGGGGTTCAACGATGGTACCCCGCATACGCAAACGTTCTCCGAAACGGAAATGCTCATCTTCGGCCCCGTAAATATTGACCAGTAAAGTGCCCGGAACAGCAAACCGTTCCTCCTTAATTTCAATCGCTTCCACATTTAAATGATAAACCGCGCGATCATCATAAAATAGAGGTTCATCAATCACGGTTCCCTCCACGTATAGAGGTTGACCACTATAATTAATGATGCTGCCGGATGGATGTTGAATCGCATAAAAAAATGCAACCCCTCCACAGGCTGCAGCAATCATAAGCAGAACAATTTTGTAAGCACCGAGTATTTTTAAGTAAAAAGCCGCCGCCAATGTAAAAAATATAAGAGCAGACAACCAGTAAAAACCGGCCTGCTCTCCAGCCCAAAAACGGCCGGCTACAATTCCGACAATATAGGCAATAGCTATTAAGACCACATAGCGGCTTGATAATTCATGGCTTATAAAGCTTAGCTTGCTCATTATTTAAAAACACTGTCAAAAAGCCCGAAAGTTTTTTCACTTTGATCGGGTGGCGGAGCAGGGGTCAGATATGAAACAACAACAAAAGTTATAGTCGCTAAAACAAAAGAGGGAAAAACAGGCATAAATCCAAAGGTTGTCCACTGCGGCAAAATACCAAGGTACCAAAGATGAAGCATAATAGCCGGAAAAACAAGAGCAGCGGTAGCGCCGTATTTATTAGCCCGCGACCAGTAAAGAGAACCGATCATAACCGGCAGCATGACCGAGAAACCAGAAAAAGCAAAACCGGCAATGCTTAAAATAGCTGCCGGCTGAATAAGAGCAACATAGTATGCAATTGCTGCAAAAACCGGTAACATAATCCGGCCCCAGAAAACGGCCTGCTGAGAGGTTATTTTTTTGAACCGGGGGAAAAGATCATCGGTTAAAAGATGGGCTACCGCTAAAAGCTGCGAATCAATTGATGACTTAACTATAGCCAGGACTATAACCAGGCCCACCACCATCCAGAAAGGAGATAAAAACTGGTGAATCAAAAGAGGAACTATATTATCAGCCTCTTTGCCGGCTAAGCCCGGTATCGCCACAGAACCCCAAACCCCCATCAAAGTAGACACCCCGAATATTACTGCCAGGGCCAGGGGATAATAGAGACTGACCCGTTTCAAATTAATGCTGCTGCGGGCAGCAAGAATACGGGTATAAATCTGGGGAAACACAATAACTGCAATAGAATTGATGAATGAATAGCTGAACCAGTTGATTGGAGCAAGCTCCGGTGAAAGGCCCCTTTCCAGCATACCCGGGTTATCGAGCACGATTTCATGGGTAATCTCCGAAAAACCGCCCAGAGCACGGGCCACAGCAGAGAGTAAAAAGACTGCTACCACCAGGAATAAGGTTCCTTGGAAAATATCGGTCCAGACCGTGCCCCGCATCCCGGCCGGCAGAGTATAAACTAGTGAAACTCCGATAATAATCAGGGCAGATAACCAATAAGGAACCAGGCCTTCTGTAACTGTTGAGAGGGCCAGGCTGCCGCCTATAATACTAACTACAAGGTATGGCAGGGTATAATAAAGGAGTAGAATCAGGAACAAAAGGGAGATCAGTTTACTGTTAAAAATCCCCCCGAAAACCTGGGGCTGAGTAGCATAACCATAACGCTTGCCAAGCAACCAGGAACGATAACCAACCAGGTAATAGGTAAACGGGGTAATAAATATACTCCATCCAATCACATAACCGTAAGCGCCGTAACCTATTTCATAAGAAAAACCGGCATGCCCGATAATCGTAAATGCAGTAATATTACTGGCAAAGAGAGCCATAAAAACAGCAATACTGCCCAGCCCACGTCCGGCCAGGAAGTAATCTTCACTTGTCTTCAGGGAAACTTTAGCTCCGTAAACCCCGATAGCAATTAAAATTATCATGTATATTAGCAAAATGCCTATTCCGATAACATTAATCACTGCTTTAACTGCTCCTTATCTATAAACTGTTTAGTTACATCTTCAGGTGGATCGGGCCAGGCTAAATCAATAATTACTTTCATAGCCAGAAGCGAAAGAAACGCATAGCCTACATAATAAGAGTAAGCAAAAGGCATAAACCCAAAAAGCAAAGGAACCTGGCTGTCAAGATCCCAGAGCCAAAAACTGTTGTGTAAAACAAACATAACTGCAACTATCAGGATTACCACCATAAAGCGAGTTTTAAAGTTCATAATACGGCTTGCCTCCAAAGTAGTCTCCGGTTACGCGCCGACAGGTCATCCGTCGCGCCTTCAACGGCTTTCTAATTAATTCTCCTCTTTCTCCTCTATAATAACCTCCTGCATAGCACGTTCTTCGTCCCCAACATGGACCACTATCTTATACCTGCCCGGCCTGCTGAACCAAATTTTATCATAAACTTTTTCGGTTTCTTCTTCCGTATCATAGTCTTCCTCTGCCAGAACTTGATCATCTGCGCTATCTATTAGTTCCACAACGACAGAATCATCTCCAATGGGCTGATTATTAATAAACATAAAATAAAAATCCCTGTTAGGCTCAAATGTAGTCTGGACATCAGTTATTTCCAGTTCATCTTCATCAAAATCATATCCCGTTTCCAACTCTGCTCCCCCAACTGAACTGCTTTCAAGCGGTTCTTCTTCTACTACTTCTTCCTCCTCGCAGGCTGCGCCAAACAAAAGCACTAAAACCAACACTGATAATAAAATGCAGAATCTTTTCAATGTTTCACTCACTCCTTCTTCTGACCGTCTGTCCTTTCTTTAGATGCTTTTTGGTTATTCTTCGTAACCTTAACTATTCCTTCTAAAAATAGTATAATATTATTGGTTATCGCAATAAAATCTTGATAATCACAAAATTAAAGCGTCCTTAGTGAAGGATTACTTTGAACTGTGTAGAAACTTAACCTGGTCCAATACATTATCCACAGGAGGCGCTGCAGCAAAATGAGTTTATCTGTTCGTAAAATCGTTATATCGGGAATCCTTGGTGCTATCGCTATTTTACTGGGAGTGACCAGGCTGGGTTTTATTCCGGTTCCCACTCCGGCCGGGCATGCCACAATTATGCATATCCCGGTCATTCTGGGTGGTATTCTGGAAGGCCCGGTGGTTGGAATAATCACCGGCGCTATCTTCGGCCTGTTTAGTTTTCTACAGCCCGGCGCTCCTTTTTTCGCCGACCCCCTGGTTTCGATCTTGCCCCGCCTTTTTATCGGTGTTATCTCCTACCTTGTTTACATGTTGACGATAAAACTTAATAACGTACTGGGTCATTTGTTTACAGGGCCTTTGCAAAAAATTAAGGCCTCCATGTCGCCCGGGCTGTCCGGTAGTTTAGAAAAACTGAACAATTATCTGCCTTTAATACTGGGCGGAGCTTTTGGCTCAGCCACTAATACGGTATTAGTTTTGAGTATGGCTACCTGGCGGGGTTATTTGCCATCAGAAGTTTCCATATCTATCGGTGTGCTGCACGGGGTACCTGAATTGATCATTGCCTCTTTACTGACAGTTATCCTGGTCAAAGGCATCCAGAGAATCAGAACAGCTGAAGATAAAAACTAAAAATGGAGCTGCGATCACTTGAATAAGCTTATTGAAACAATCAATCTTTCTTACTGCTACAAAGCCGGAACCAAAGAAGAAGTAAAAGCTCTAGAAGATGTAAATATTGCAGTCTGGCAGGGAGAAATAATAGCTATAACCGGCCAAAACGGATCGGGCAAGTCAACTCTGGCCCGGCATTTTAATGGTCTACTCACGCCAACCACAGGTTCTGTGTTAGCAGGTGGAATGTCCACCAATCTTAAAGAGAATATCAGAGAGATCCGTAAAATTGTCGGGATGGTTTTTCAAAACCCAGACAACCAATTAGTAAGCAGTATTGTAGAGGAAGATATCGCTTTTGGCCCGGAAAATCTCGGCCTACCGCAAACTGAAATAATTGAGAGAGTTGAGTGGGCTCTAAATACTCTAAAAATAGAAGAACATCGCCGGGAGCCGCTCCATAATCTGTCAGAAGGTCAAAAACAGCAGGTAGCAATTGCTGGTGTTTTAGCTATGAAACCCGACTGCATTGTTCTAGATGAGCCAACTGCTCACCTTGACCCCCGCGGACGCCGGGATGTTTTGGAAAGTATAGTTCGGCTAAACCGGGAAGAGGGCATCACCATTGTTTTGCTAACCCACTTTATGAATGAAGTTATTTATTGCGACAGAATGATTGTGATGGATCAAGGCTCTGTTAAAATGCAGGGAACACCCCATCAAATCTTTTGTCAAAGTGAACACCAAAAAGAGCAATTACACAAAATGGGGCTTGACTATCCTGTAGCTTCCCAACTGGCAGCAGGATTAAAGCTGGAAGGTTTCGATATTGCAACTGACATTATTCATACCAAGGAGCTCATCAACAGCTTATGCCAATTGAAGTAATCAACCTTAGTCACAGCTATAAAATTGGGACCCCCTTTGAGCATAAAGTCCTCCACAATATCAGCCTGTCAATCAAAGACAGCCAGTTCGTGGGAATTATCGGTCCGACGCGTTCCGGTAAAACAACCCTGGCTCAGCATTTTAATGCCCTCCATATCCCCAAACAGGGCAAAATATTGATAGACAATGAGGACACTGCTGATAAAAAAACTGACTTGGTCAAACTCCGTCACAGGGTCGGTTATGTTTTTCAAAACCCTGATTACCAGCTTTTTGCTCCTACAGTAGGCGAAGATATTGCTTTTGGTCCTTCTCATCAAAAACTCCACCGGACAGAAATCGATAAGCTTGTACAGGAGTCAATGCACCAGGTTGGCCTTGATTTTGATACTTTTCGTAACCGCGATATCTTTGCTTTAAGCGGAGGGCAAAAAAGGAGAGCGGCTATTGCCGGTGTATTAGCCTGCCGGCCCAAGGTGCTTGTCCTCGATGATATAACGGCCGGCCTCGATCCACGCGGGCGAGAAGAAATTCTAAATGTAATTAAAGATTTGCACCAGAACCAGAAGATCACAATTCTATTTATCAGCAACAGCATGGATGAAGTAGCTTTACTGGCTGAACGGATCATAGTGATCGATCAAGGCATGATTAAAATGGATGATCTGACCAGAAATGTTTTTGCCCGAACCGAAGAACTCCGCTCAATCGGACTGGAACTGCCGGAAGTAACTGTAGCTTTAGAAAATTTGCGTTCTGCGGGCTTCCACCTCCCAAATGGCATTTTGAGTGTTGATGAGGCTATTGAAGCAATTGCTGCCGCTTTGCAGGAAAAGGGGGCGCATCATTAGTGGAACTGACTAAAAATATTACCCTCGGCGTTTACCTGCCCGGAGAAACTATCATTCACCGCCTCGATCCGCGAACCAAAATTATTGCGGCCACAATCTTAATCGTCATGCTCCTTTTATCAAGATCATACATAGCTTACGCAGCCGTTGCCTTTTTCATCGCAATGATTATCGTGATTTCTGCTATTCCAATGGGCTACGCTCTCCGCGGATTGAAGCCGATGCTACCGGTCCTCTTGCTCATGTGGATTTTCCAGCTGTTTCTTTTTAGAGACTCAGATACGCTAGTCCTTTTTAATTGGTGGATTTTTGAAGCAACAGAAGCAGGATTGCACATGGGCAACCTGATTATACTGCGTGTGCTTTTCCTGTTTACGGTTACAACCCTGCTGACCCTGACAACCTCTGTGGTCAGCCTGACCGACGGTTTAGAAAATCTGCTCAACCCGCTGCGAAAGGTTGGCGTTCCGTCTCAGGAACTGGTCATGACCCTGGTCATTGCTCTGCGCTTTGTAATGATTCTGGCTGAAGAACTGGAAAAAATAATCAAGGCCCAGATGGCTCGAGGCGTGGCTTTCGATCAAGGCAATTTTATACAAAAAACTAAAAAGATTTTCCCCGTTTTCCTACCCCTTTTCGTAAGCGCTTTTAAACGAGCTGAAGAACTTATCATCGCCATGGAATCACGAAGCTATACCGGGGGTAAAGGAAGAACAAAAATGAAAACCCTGCACATAAGCAGGGCAGATCTTACAGCTGCGATAACCATCCTGATTTTTACGGGGCTGATGATTTATATTAATATAGCCACCGAGCCCTTTATTTAAAATTATCCACCGGAAGAACCGTTAATAGGAGCGCCAAAAGAGGTGCCCACAGCCAGGGCGGCACGCACCTGTTCGCTGAACAGATCAACACGCTTGGTACCGCTTACGGCTTTACCCAGGGGGACAGATTCAATTTTTGTTCCCTTCAGGCAAACCATTTCATTATATTTTTCCGCCTGGAACAGCTCGACAGCCTTGACACCAAAACGAGTAGCCAGGACCCGGTCATAAGAAGTGGGACTGCCGCCGCGCTGCAGATGACCCAATACTGTCGCTCTGCTTTCCATGTCAGTGCGATTCTCGATTTCTCGTGAAATCTGCGAGCCAATACCACCTAACCTTTTAACCGCTCCTTTAACCTGGTATAGCGGTTCTCCTCCCACGGGGTAAGCTCCTTCAGCTACCACAATGATACTATATTTCTTTCCCCGGCCTTGACGTTCCTCAATTTTTTCAACTATATGGGAGTAATCAAAAGGCAGCTCGGGTATGAGGATAATATCTCCTCCTCCGGCCATCCCAGCCTCCAAAGCAATAAATCCGGCATCACGGCCCATAACCTCCACCACCATAATCCGGTGATGTGATTCTGCAGTGGTATGAATCTTATCAATCGCCTCGGTAGCAGTGGTAACAGCTGAATCAAAACCAAAAGTAACATCTGTTGCGGGTAAATCGTTGTCAATAGTTTTCGGAATACCGATCACCGGCACCCCTATCTCGCTAAGACGGTGAGCCAATAACAGGCTGCCATCCCCACCGATAATGACCAGGCATTCAATATCCCACTTTTTTAAGTTCTCCACCGCATCACCGGAACGGTCATTGTCTGTTTGACGGTAATCAGAAGAACCTCCGGGCCGATAATCAAAAGGATTATCCCGGTTGGACGTCCCCAAAATAGTGCCGCCCCGGCTGATAATTCCTGAGACGGTGAAATCATCAATTAAAAAAGCATCGTTTTCAACCAATCCTTTAAAACCGTTATTAAAACCGACGACCTCGCTATTATAATTATAGCCTGCTCCTTTAACAACAGCCCTGATCACTGCATTCAAGCCGGGGCAATCGCCTCCGCCAGTCAGTAATCCCAACCTGCGAACCGGCCGGTTATTACTAACCCCGGTTTTTATGCTTTTTTTAAAGGTATTTTCATGTGCATCAAGGGTTGATTCTTCACTTTGTTCACTGCACTTTTGATCCTGACCGGGTATATCACTTTCCGGGCACATTTTCTGCTCTTCTTCTAAGTTAGCCACTCCTTGATTTTCCATAGTCCGGCGGGCCAGGTGATCACAACGCTCGTTCATTTGATCACCGCCGTGACCCTTTACCTTAATCCATTCTACTTCGTTAATTTTAATCAACTCCAAAAACTCTCTCCAGAGGTCCTGGTTTTCAACTGGTTTTCCCTTACTGGTCATCCAACCGTTTATTTGCCATCGTTTCATCCAGCCCTGCTTAAAACAATTGACCAGGTAAGCGCTGTCACTGTATAATTTAACTTTGCTCCCCGGTGGAATCTGGCGGAGCGCCTCAATAGCCGCCTTCATTTCCATCCGCTGGTTTGTAGTTTTTTCCTCATGACCGCTAATTTCCTGCACTGAGTGACCGTGCATGATTACAGCAGCCCAGCCTCCCGGCCCGGGATTGCCGGAACAGGCACCATCGGTATAAATATAAAACTCGGCGTTTGACAAGAAAACCCTCCTGATTAACTATTGATCAAATCCTGATCAAATAGTTAAGATGTAAACCTGGCCATATCTTCTAATATTTCTTCGAGTTCTTGAACTTTATCTCCGTAACCACTCCAGTCACCTTCCTGCTGAAGTTCCAGAGCTTCTTGATAAGTTTCCTGGGCCTGCCGGATTAAATCGACCAGTTCGGCTTCCAAATCAACATCCACGTCAGGCACCGGATCATCTAAGTCAAAATCATCCGGGATATCTTCTGCCGGGACATCTACAGGCAGCTCGCCGATTTCTCCGAAAACTCCGATCAAGGCCTCGTCGAGCGTATTGCCCATCACTACAGTTTCGTCATAGGTAACAATAACCCGGGCCAGTTCCGGCAGACCACCTGTGTCTGCTTCAAGAAAGATCGGTTCAACATAAAGGAGGGCATCGTTAATCGGCAGCACCAAGAGGTTACCACGGATCACGCGTGAACCTACCTGTCCCCAAAGAGTAAACTGCTCGGAAATTTCCGTGCTTTGGTCAATCCGGTTTTCGACCTGCCTCGGTCCAAGGATAATCCGTTCCCGGGGAAAGTTGAAGATTTCAACATCACCGTAATTAGGCTGGTCACAGCGGGCTACCATCCAGGCGATCATGTTGTTACGCTGATCAGGAGTAAAAGGCAGAATCAAAACATATTCTGGTTCATCGTAACCCGGCAGTTCCAAAATTGTATAATAGGGCTCCATTTCCTGTTCCTGACCGAAAGCTTGTTCCATTGGTAAATTCCAAAGGTCTTCCCGGCTGTAGAACTGGTTTGGATTAGTTATATGGTAAAGCTGCAGCATCTCGGCCTGCATTTGAAAAAGGTCCAGCGGATAGCGAATATTTTCCATTAAGCCTTCCGGCAGCTCTTCCATGGGACTAAACATGTCCGGGAATATATTACTGTAAGTCTGCACTAATGGATCATCGGGATCAGAAATATAGTATTCAACATCTCCATTATAAGCATCAATGACCACCTTAACCGAATTGCGAATGTAATTGACATTATCGTACGGCTCAGAATAGGGATAACGATCGGTTACGGTGTATGCATCCTGAATCCAGAACAAACGTCCATCATTTAGGGCAATATAAGGGTCGCGGTCATAGCGGAGAAACGGGGCAATTTTGCGCACTCTTTCATGAATATTGCGGTCAAATATAAGCTGGCTATCATTATCCAGTTGATTAGAGATTAAAATCCTGTATTCTCCAAACCGCAGGGCCATCAAAGCCCGGCGAAAAATTGAATTTAAAGGAATCCCGGCATCGCCTTCATAATAGGTAAATTCATTTTCTTCTTCAGCTGTTGCGTAATGAAATTCCGGTCTTTCCGTATTGGTAAATACGTAATCATCGGTTAGCTCGCCAAAATAAATCGAGGGATTATCTATCTCAAGGTCGCCTCTAGTCGGGATATCGCTTAGGAAATAAAGAGGCATGCCTTCTGTACTGACCTCATTTACAGGACTCATGGCAACTCCGTAGCCGTGGGTGTACAACAGGTGCATATTAATCCAGGTCTGAGCTGGCTCAGCAAGCCGGCTCTTGTCGAGTTCACGGGCTGAAAGCATAACCTGGCGATATTCATCATTTACTGTATAGCGATCAATATCCACATCAACAAAGCGGTAATAAGGCCTGATCGCCTGCAGTTCATTAAATGTGGTCAAGAGAGGGCGATAATCCCACAGACGCACATTTTTCATCGTGCCCGGATTATCTTCCAGATCGGCCCATGTTAAAGCCTCGCCGGCATCATACTGCCTGGAATCAAATTGATCGAGTCCATAAGCAGCGCGTGTAAATTCTATATTATACTCCAGGTATTCTTCTTCATAACTAAACTCACTGGGTTCAACTATAAAGTTCTGGATTGCTGCCGGATAAATTGCGCCTCCGAGGAGGGAAACCCCGAGCAGGGCCAGGATCCCATACAGGAAAAGACGGTAGCGGCGCAAAAATATGTTGGCCAGAAAAACAAGGGCAATTAGCCCCGCCAAAAACATCAAGACCATCAAAACATTATAATTGGCATTGATATCGGTATGGCCGGCGCCGTAAACGACACCCATATCTGAAAGAAGCAGCTCTAACTGACTAAGCCGGTAGTCCCAGGCTTTTAAACCGAAAATCATCGCTAACAGCACTGCAAGGTGGCTGATCCCTTTGGTGGGGGGAAGCATCCAGCCCTGTTTGCCCTGGGAGGGTGGATTCAGTAACAAGTATATACCGGCCACTATCATTAAGCTGATCACCGCTGTCATCATCAAAAACCCGTAAATGAAGCGGTAAAAAGGCAGGGTGAAGACATAATAAGAAACATCAGCCCCGAAAATGGGGTCACTTATTCCGAAAGTAACCTGGTTGAAATAACGCAGGACTTCCATCCAGGATTC
>SKPU01000200.1 GCA_007119335.1 Syntrophomonadaceae bacterium | reverse complement strand
GGAAAGATTGGCCTTTCTATCAAGCAGGCGAAAAAAGGGTATTCGCCACAAAAAAGAACCAGTAAGAAAAAGCCGGAAGTAACCAGTAAAGTCTCGTTTGAAGATAAAATGAGTCGTTTCCTGAAAGAAAGTGACGAACGGTTGTTGGATCTTAAACGGAATACCGAATCAAAAAGAGGCAGCCGGGATAGTTCCAGCCGTGAAGCCACATAAACAAAGAAGCCCAAAATTATAGTTACTGAAAGGCACTCTGTTGCAGGGTGTTTTTTTATCTAAACCCTGTCTGTCCATCACAGGGTTTGACGGGTTGTGATTGTCACTGGACCAGCTAAATAAAGTAAGAGATTATGTGAATAAGAGAAACCTATTAAAAGAAGGCGAAACAGTTATTGCAGCTGTGTCCGGAGGCCCTGATTCTTTAACTCTTCTTCATATGTTGCGTTGCTTGTCTTCTGAATTGAACCTCAATATTGTGGTAGCCCATTTAAACCACTGCCTTCGCCCCGAAGCTGATCGAGAAGAAGCCGAAGTTGAAAAGATTGCTTCAAAATGGTCGCTTACCTTTGAATCCAGGGTTGTAGATATCCGAAATTTAAAAAAAGAAAAAGGGATTTCTGAAGAAGAGGCCGGTCGGCTGGCCCGGTATAGCTTTTTATCCGAGATCGCTAATAAATATAACGCTTCAAGAATAGCCCTTGGTCATCACCTCGATGATCAGGCAGAAACGGTCCTTCTAAACATTATACGGGGCACTGGCGTGGATGGTTTGGCCGGCATACTGCCTAAAAAAAAACGGGGTGGTCTGCTTTTGGTTCGGCCTTTGCTCTTTCTGAAGCGTTGTGAGATTGAGGATTACTGCAGGCAAAACAACTTGTCTCCCCTTACTGATAGTAGCAACCTGGAAACCAATTATACCCGGAATAAAATGCGCCTTGAGTTGATTCCGCAGCTTGAAGAGCAGTATAATCCCCGTGTCCGGGAGGCTTTGTCCGGTCTCGCCGAACTTGCAGCATCTGACCGTTATTTCCTGAACAACCTGGCCAAGAAAAAGTATTTTGAAATGGCCCGGTTTGGCAAAAATGAAACAAATATAAACAGGCATAAGCTGATTTCGTTGTCGCCTGCTTTGAGCAGCCGCATTTTGCGGATTGCGGTTAAAAAATATGTTATTTCAAAACAGCTTGGGCGGCAGCATATTAAGCAGGTCCTCGATTTGGCTGAGAGCGGTAAAACGGGCGGACAGGTAACTCTGCCCGGCGGTGCATGTGTTTACTTGTACTATGATAACCTGATTATTAAGCAAGCTGCTTTTCAAAAACAGGAAAAGTTTGAAGAAATAGAGCTTAACCTTCCGGGAAAGACTTTTTTGCCTGGTGGGGCTTCAATAACCGCTCGCATCCTAAATGTTGAAGATCTGGTCTGGTCACCATCAAAATACCGGGCTTATCTAGATTACGATCGCCTGCCGCCAGGCCATCTGATGGTTCGCTCCCGCTGGCCTGGTGCTGTATTCCATCCTCACGGCGCTGCTGGGAGCAAAAAGCTTAAAAGTTTTCTGATCGACCAAAAAGTTCCTCTTTCCCGTCGTGATAATTTGCCCCTGGTTACTATTCAGGACAAGGTTCTATGGGTGACCGGCATCAGGATTGCTCACCCATACCGCATAAGCGATCAAACTAAAAGGGTTTTACTGCTGGAGTACAAAAAACTTAGGCTATCAAAGTAATGGGTTTTTGTTAAACTATAGTTAAGAATAGCTAATCTTTAAACTAAGGTGGTAATTTGTATGGAAAATAAAGAAGTTTTGCTCTCTGCAGAACAAATCGATCAGCGTATTCAAGAAATGGCTAAACAAATATCACGTGATTATCAAGGGAAAAGGCCTTTGCTGGTTGGAATTCTTAAAGGTGCTTTTGTATTTCTCAGTGATTTGATTCGTTACCTCGATATACCTGTGGAAATTGATTTTATAGCGGTTTCCAGCTATGGTGCTGATACCTCTTCATCGGGAGTTGTCCGGATTCTAAAGGATTTAGAACACAGTATTCAGGGTAAAGAGGTCCTCATTGTAGAGGATATAGTAGATACTGGTCTGACTCTCAATTACCTGATCGATAACCTGAGTAGCAGGCAGCCAAAATCTTTAAAAGTAATTACTTTGCTTGACAAGCCGGATCGACGCAAGGTAGAAATGAAAGTCGATTACTGTGGATTTAAGATCCCTGACCGCTTTGTGATCGGTTATGGCTTGGATTATGGTGAAGATTATCGCCAGTTGACTGATCTTTGTATTTTAGAGCCCTAATACTGCTATCTGATACACACCGGGACTATTTTGAAAAGGATTTGCAGGGTATTTTTTAGATGTAAGTTTTTTGGAGTGTTTTTCAGTTTTATTGCTTCAACTCTGCCGGTGTGTTACAATTCAACTTAGGCTTTTATGGCTTTGATGGAGAGGAGGGTATTTTTTGAGTCCAGTTGTGAGACAAATAATTTTCTACCTGGTTATTGCCATGGTAGTGGTGATCTTGCTTGCTACGTTTAATGCCGGTCCTGAACCGGAAGAAATAACCTACAATCAGTTTGTGGATTATGTAGAGCGCGGCGAGGTGCAGGAGGTATCTGCATTTGGCAACGCAATAGAAGGGGTGCTTGCTGACGGTACGGAGATCGAGACTACTCGTCCGGAAGACCACAATCTTACCGACCTTTTACTGGAAAATAATGTTCCGTTAAAACCACATCCTGAGCGTGGTCCTGAGTGGTGGCAGACAGCCCTGACTTACATGATTCCTTTTCTGCTGATCATCGGGATATTCTTCTTCTTTATGCAGCAGTCCCAGGGCGGGGGCAATAAAGTGATGAATTTCGGTAAGAGTAAAGCCCGGCTCCAGGAAACTGATAAAAAGAAAGTCACCTTTGATGATGTGGCCGGGGCTGATGAAGAAAGAGCTGAACTTACCGAAGTTGTGGATTTCTTGAAGGATCCGCGCAAATACATTGAAATTGGTGCACGTATTCCGAAAGGTATTTTGCTGGTTGGCCCGCCAGGTACCGGTAAAACTTTACTAGCACGGGCTGTAGCCGGGGAAGCGGGAGTGCCGTTTTTCAGTATCAGCGGTTCGGACTTCGTTGAAATGTTTGTTGGTGTAGGCGCTTCGCGGGTTCGAGATATGTTTGAAAATGCTAAGAAAAATTCGCCCTGTATTGTCTTTATAGATGAGATAGATGCAGTCGGTCGTCAACGTGGCGCCGGTCTTGGCGGGGGACATGATGAAAGAGAGCAAACCCTAAACCAGCTTTTAGTTGAGATGGACGGTTTTGATATCAATGAAGGGATTATTATTATCGCCGCTACAAACCGGCCCGACATTCTTGATCCGGCTCTGCTCAGGCCCGGTCGTTTTGACCGGGAAGTAACTGTAACTTTACCGGATGTTAAAGGGCGGACTGAGATATTAAAAGTTCATACTAAAAATAAACGGTTGCATGAGAATGTTGAGTTGAAAGCGCTGGCTCGCGGGACACCCGGTTTTACAGGCGCAGATCTCGAAAATGTAGTTAACGAGGCCGCACTATTAACAGCCCGGGCATCGAAAAAGCGAATTGGCATGAAAGAATTGGAAGAGGCCGTAGAACGTGTTGTAGCCGGAACCCAAAAAACAAGCCGCGTGATTAGTGAATTTGAGAAGAGAATAGTTGCCTACCACGAAGCCGGACATGCTCTGGTTGGTTACCTGCTTCCTCATACCGATCCGGTGCACAAGGTGTCTATTATTCCCCGGGGCCGTGCCGGAGGTTATACTCTGATGTTTCCGGAAGAAGATCGTTATTACATGACCCGCTCTGAGTTATTGGATCGAGTGAGCACCTTACTGGGCGGACGGGTTTCTGAAAAACTGGTTCTTAATGACATAAGCACCGGTGCCCAGAATGACCTTGAACGAGCTACTTCGATTGTCCGGCAGATGATTATGGAATACGGGATGAGCGATACCCTGGGCCCGATTACTCTGGGTCGGAAACAAGAACAGGTTTTCCTGGGCAGAGATTTAGGAAGAGATCGCGATTACAGTGAAGAAAT
>SKPU01000021.1 GCA_007119335.1 Syntrophomonadaceae bacterium | reverse complement strand
TGCCAGGCATTTTCAGTGGCTACTTTTTTCGCTTCAGAAACAAGCCTTCTTGTTTTTCCGGGTGAGTCACCGGCATCCACTGAACGGGCAGCGAGATAAACGATACCTCTTGCTGTATCAAGGCAGGTAACATTATCAGCAACTTTAAAGCTAACTGCCTGGAAGCTTTTAATTTCAGTACCAAATGCCTTCCGGCGAGTACTATAGCGCACGGCCACCTCATGTGCTGCTCGACCCATCCCGATTGCTCCACCGGCGCTGGTCATTCGCTCGGGAATCATCATCTGGTAGAACATCTCTTTGCCATTATTCTCTTCACCGATTAAATTTTCTTTTGGAACACGCACGTCATTAAAGACCAACCGGCCGGTTCCGCCACCGCGAGTCCCCATTAAACCGTAAAGATACTCCGCTTTCACTTCCGGACAACGATCAACCAGGAAAGCGCTGATCCCTTTGTGAGGAGGAGCATCGGGATCGGTGCGGGCATAAACCATAAAGTAATCGGCCCCTTCTGAACCAACTACAAAGCGTTTCTGCACGTTGAGGATATAATGGTCACCTTCTTTTCTGGCTGTGCAGGTTGCCCCGAAAAAATCAGAACCGCCTCGCGGTTCAGTCAAAGCCTCTGCTGTGGTCAGGCGCCCTTCGAGGGTCGGGCGTAAATACTTTTCCTTTAGATAATCAGATCCAAATTTATAGATCGCTTCACCAACAATGCTGACCAGCGAATACAAACACCCCAGTGATGTTCCTAAAACACCAACTTCCTCCAGGGCGACAATTTCAGAAGTCCAGGGCATACCCCTGCCCCCGTGTTTTTCGGGAAACCTTAATCCTAACAGACCTCGGGCGGCAGCTTTTTCCAAAAACTCACGAGGATAACGTATTTTATCTTCGTCCATATCCCGCAGCAGTTGTTTATCAATATCTTCTTTCACAAAAGCGCGCACTTCTTCACGAAGTTCTTTCTCTTGAGCTGTCATCAAGCAATCCAGCATGTCGATACCCTCCAATTACTTTTATCAACAAGGCCTTATCTTGAAAATAAAATGATTCTTGCTCTTATGCTCTTTTATTAAATAACTAAAAGCTTCTTTATAGTATGCCATAACATCACCAGCCATATGCCCGCGTCCTTCCGGGACCATATCTCCGGCCAGGCCATGAATAAATGCCCCCGCTGCCGCAGCATTTTCTGCGCTAACACCCTGGGCAATAAGTGATGCAATCATACCGGTTAAGAGGTCGCCTGAACCGGCCGTGGCAAGTGATGGCCCACCGGTTGGATTAACAAATGCCCGACCTTCAGGAGTGGCAATAATCGTGTTGTGTCCTTTCAGTAATAAAATACAGTTCCACATCCGGGCATACTTAAGAACAATTAACAACCGATTTTTTTGAATATCTGAAACAGAGGCATTGATAAGGCGGGCCATTTCCCCGGGATGTGGAGTTAAAACAGGCGGGTATTTTGCTTCTTTAAGCAGTTCCAATCTTCCCTTCAGACCATCAAGCGCTCCGGCATCAAGAACGAGGGGTACCTGGCTATTCTTAATCAGATTTTCGAGCAGGGCACCAGTTTCACTGCCAGGTTTTAAGCCCGGACCAACAGCAAGCGCCTGACATGAATTTAATCTTTCTAAAATCTGATCAACTGCAGAAGGACTTATTACACCCGACTCGGATTCGGGTAATGCAATGGTAATTACTTCAGCAAGCTTAGCATCAATTACTGCGCACAATGCTTGCGGCACTGCCAGGTAAACCAAACCTGCACCGCTTTTCAATGCCGATTCGCCAGCCAGGACAGCAGCACCGCTCATACCCGGTGAACCGGCAACTATGGTCAAGCTTCCTAAACTGCCCTTATGTGATAAATATGGACGGGCGGGGAGTAAGTTTGCCACCTGCTCGGCAGTGAGCAGGTCGACAGGTTCATCTTCGACCAGAAATGAAGGTATGTTAATCTGAGCAACATGGATTTCTCCTGCTTGATCTGCTCCCTGATAATTTAATAAGCCGAACTTTGGAAAAGCAAAAGTTACTGTCCAGTCTGCGCGAATAGCACAGCCCATCACTGCTCCACTGTCAGCATTTAAACCGGAAGGAATGTCAACTGACAGCACGGGCGTTTCGCTGCTGTTAACACTTTCAATTATCCTGGCCAGCAAACCTTCTACATCCCGGTCAGTCCCGATACCCAACAGAGCATCAACTATCAAGTCTGTCCTGTTAATTGCTTCCCGGAAGCGTTCCAGCCCCGCATGATCCAAAATACGGTGGATCGGAAAACCAACCCGATCAAGATAATGCTCATTTATACCGGCATCCCCTTTGTAGTTACCGGCTTTAACTGTACTCCACAGAGAAACCGTAATCCCCGCATTCTGCAACAACCTGGCGATAACCAGGCCGTCTCCTCCATTATTACCAGGACCGGCAAGCACAACAATCCTTTTTGCCGACGGCTTCTCTGACAATAACAATTCGACGACCCGCAGGCCTGCGGTTTCCATTAATAATGCCCCGGGCATTCCGATCTCTTCAATAGTTCGCCGGTCTGCTTCTTTCATCGCAGCGCTGCTCAATATTTTCATTATTGCAAAACCACCTTTCACCTGCGATTGAAGCTCACCTGGTGATAAATTCAACTCAAGGCGTCAAATAATTTTGTATTAAAATCTATTTTACCGGTCAAAGTATTAATTCGATAACTATCTTTTTTGTCCTTCCTCAGCGGTGAAATGTAAAAGAAAAGCTTGCTTTTTATCAGATCTGATGATAATATTCTAGTGCCTTAGAGGAACGAAAGGAGGTATTTGGTTTTGCCTAATATTCGATCAGCAGCAAAAAGAGCGAGACAAAACGTGAAGTGCGAACAGCGTAACAAACGGGTTAAAAGCCTGCTTAAAACCTCAATCCGTAATTTTGAAGAGGCCCTGGAAAGTGGAGACCAGGAAGACGCCCGCAACAAATTATACGCTGCAGTGCGCCGGATTGATATGGCCGCAACAAAGGGAATCCTCCATAAAAACAATGCGGCCCGGAAGAAATCACACCTGAGCCGAAAATTTAACCAAAGCTCAACCGGTTAAGCCAGTTGGGCAACTTTTAGGATAAATTTGTCCGGATATAAAGCATTTAAAATTTAAACCAGCCTTAGCTCCGTATAAACGGTCAATATAGGTTGGTTTAGGTTTTTATGCCGGTTGAAATGAAACCAAATATATTCTTATTTTTCTATAGGGATTATTTCTTCAATATTGGCACATTATTTTCATAAAGCAATTCGGCTACCCAGGCAGCTGATTGCCCAACAACAGAAGGACATTTATCATAAAGCCCCCCTGCTTCTTCATATTGCGCATACTCCTCATTATCCAGAAAGTGATAAACAGATCCGAAAAGATGAGTCTGAACCGCTTGGCATGTATCACCATTGTAAGTATTATTAAAGTGTCCCCAAAAGACCCTGACGTGCGGTCCCGGGCGACGCAGCAAGCTTTTGTCGGACAAATCTTCCCAGGAACGTCCGAAAAAATAGCTTAAAATCATTATTCCACCGGTTAATGCTCCACAAGGCCCCGTTGCGGTGGAAGCAATTCCACCTGAAAAAGATGTAGACGCTTTAACAAGGGCGCTGTTGACCGGAAAAAAATCATGAAGTGCAGCAACCACACACTGGGCACAGCCATCGTAACGTTGTTCCATTTCGTAACCTCGCTTATAAACATCCTGCATAAGTTTTTCCTTATCGATACCTTTTCTTTTGGTCACCTAGTTCACTCCTTTATATATCATGCTTAACAGTTATGTTATTTAACGAAGTCACTTAGCGTGCAATGCTTTGGACATAATCGATCCTGCTCAGAATCAGTTTGAGGGCTTCGTGAGGCTCGCTGCGCCCTGTTTTAATTTGTAAGTCGGCTTCCTGCAAGGCTATTAAAAGATCCTCCAGAATGGACCTGTTATATGATGCCGCCTGTTCTTTCAGTTTACGGGCCACAAACGGGTGTACCCCCAGATTAGAAGTAACCTCTTTTTGAGACAAACCTTCTTCAAGCAGACTGTGAGCCTGTAATAATAAGCGATAATGGCGGGCCAGCATAAAGAATATAAGCAGC
>SKPU01000238.1 GCA_007119335.1 Syntrophomonadaceae bacterium | reverse complement strand
TGGGCTGGACTACCATCCCTTCTTCTACTGCCCCTTCAGCCAAGCTTATACTGGCCATATTGAGCAGCTTAGGTTTCCGAACCGTGCCGGAAACTTCGACAGCCCTGACTACGCCGGTATCAATTTCTAAGCCCACAGCTTTGTTTGTAGTCCCGAGATCCATTAAAAGACAACTCCCTTCATTTATTACAGTTCCGTAATCACAGTAAATATTGGTAAGTAAAGGGCAATTAACATACCGCCGACCAGAACTCCGATTACAACCAACATCAGCGGTTCAATCAGTGAAGTTAAAGCTTTGGTCATGGTTGATACCTCTTCTTCAAAAAATGATGCCACCTTATCCATCATCTCCGGGATATCACCGGTCTCTTCTCCCACGGCAACCATATGGGTGACCATTGGAGGGAAGATCCCGCTTTCTTCAAGGGGACCAGCTACACTGCTGCCTTCCTGGATTTTTTCTCCGGCCAGGCGGGTTGCATCTATGACCATAGTATTGCCGGTAGCATTCCCGGAAGCTGCCAAGGATTGCACCACCGGAAGACCGGTGGCCATCATAGTTGAAAAGGTGCGGGCAAAACTGGCCACCACCGATTTCCTGATTAACTCACCAAATATGGGCACGCGGAATTTCAAACGATCCAGGGTTCTTTTGCCGGTATAGCTTTTAGCATAAACACGCATTAAGTAAAACATTAAACCTAAAACCGGAAAAATAATATACCAGTATGCCTGCAAACCGTCTGACAGAAGAATTATTATCTGCGTCGGCAGAGGTAAATCCACCTCCGGCGGGAAAAACCCGACAAAAATCGGGACCAGGAAAAAAAGCATCGCAAAAAGTATAATAACCGCAAAAGCCAGCACCGCTACCGGATAAAAGGAAGCAGATTTAATATTTTCGCGCAGTTCTTTATCTTTTTGCAGCTGACTGGAAAGGCGGTTTAAAGTTTCTTCAAGGTTACCACCGGTTTCTCCGGCGCTGACCATATTGACGTAAAGTTCATTAAAAATATCGGGATGTCCTTTAAGGGCTTCACTAAAGCTAGTTCCACCTTCAACATTGCCTGCAATATTATTTAAAGCCTCTCCTAAGCCCCTGTTGGTAACCTGGCGGCTAAGAGTAAACAGGGCCCTGGTGAGCGGAATACCGGCATTTAGCATGGCTGCCATTTGCCGGCTAAAAAGGCTCAAATCACCCAGCTTAACCTTTGTTTTCAATTTAAGCTGGGCAAATGTAGACTGTTTGACTTCTTTGATACCTACGGTCATTAGGCCCATCCCGCGCAGCTTCTCGACTACAACATTCTGTCCCTCGGCTTCTAACCTGCCGCTGACAGTTTCACCGGCCCGGTTAACCGCTTCATATTTAAAAATAGTCATCTGAAACACGTCTCCAGTTTAAGTGTTAACCTCGATAATTAACGGTCGTTCTTTGCATCAATCTTTCCATCTCTGTTTTATCGATACATTTTTCTAAAGCTTCTTCGCGAGTAATTGCCCCGCCGTTAAACAGATCAAGCAGGGACTGGTCCATCGTCTTCATGCCGGCAGCGTGGCTGGCCTGCATCACAGAATAAAGCTGGTGCTCTTTACCTTCACGAATCATAGTTTTTACAGCAGTGCTGCTTTTTAAAAATTCCATGGCCATCACTCGACCCGCCCCTGAGGCTTTGGGCATCAACTGCTGAGAAAGCACGGCCTGCAGGGAACCGGTTAACTGCTGCCGGATCTGATCTCTTTGTTCTTCGGCAAAAACATCAACAATCCGGTTGATCGTTAAAGGCGCTGTTTGCGTATGCAGGGTCGAAAAAACAAGGTGCCCGGTTTCGGCTGCGGTGAGGGCGATACTAATACTGTCCAGATCACGCATCTCTCCGATTAAGATAACATCGGGGTCATGACGTAAAACATGGCGCAAAGCATTGGCAAAAGATTTGGTATCTATACCGACCTCGCGCTGTTTAACTGTCGATTTTTTATGAGCATGCAAAAATTCGATCGGATCTTCAACCGTGACAATATTTAAGTCCCTTTCCCGGTTTATAATATCAATCATTGCCGCCAGGGTGGTTGATTTCCCGCTTCCCGTCGGTCCGGTAACCAGGACAAGCCCCCTGGGCAGGTGGCAGAGCTCTTTTACCCCGGGCAGGACTCCGAGATCATCTAAGTTAGGTACTTTAAAAGGAACAATCCGCAGGGCTATGGCCACCGTGCCCCGCTGAAACATGACGTTTCCTCTGAACCGGGCCACGTTCGGTATGGAATAAGAAAAGTCAAGCTCAAGATCTTTTTTTAGTATTTCCACCTGGTAAGGCTGGATAATCTGAACCAGGAGTTCTTTAACATTTTCAGGCTTCAACTCCGGATAGTCAAGTTTAATCATATCCCTGTCTATCCGGAACATAGGGCGATCCATCGGGACGATATGCACATCAGACGCATTTTGTTCGACCGCCATGGTCAAGATTTGCACCATGCTAAGCGGATATGAAGGTCCTTTACTCATCGTTGATCATCTCCAAAGCGGTTATTCTTCATCTTCTGCTGCAGGGTCATCCTGCTGCTAATCATCAGCGCCGGAATCGGTTCGTGAAAATACCGCCTCTAGAGTCAAATCTTCATAGATGCTAAATGTATAGGACTCCGCGGTGGACATTTCAGATCCGTTTTTTATCCAGCGCACAAATTCATAATCTTCGGCAGGTGAAGCAGTTGCCGTAACCCTGGAGCCCTGGCTGTACGAACCCTGTCCGCTTAAACGGCCACCATCCGAAGGGACAGCCTTTAAATCAAGCCTGTAAGATTGGACGGGCGCTGAATCTTGTTGAGTTCCGCCCTGGGCAGACTGGTTATCTGTATCGGACTGATTATCAGGAAAGAGATTGAGAATGTCTTCATCGTCGAAATCAATTTCTTCTTCCTCATCAATATCTTCTTCTACAAAGGGGAATGGAGAACCGGGCGTTCCGGCAATCTCTTCGATCATCAGCTTGACCAGCTCAATATTGTCCGGTGTCCCTTCGGCAAGCAGGTAGTGGAGAAAAGCATTGGGATCCGGATCGAGATCGGGGGTGACTTTCATCTTGATATGGTTAGGTTTGATAACCGGACTATCCCAGGACATAACGCGTGGAATCGGATGGGGGTGATCCCATAAAGACCAGCCTGCTTCACTGTCACGCATACCATCCAGCAGGATGCTTAACAGTTGGATCAGCGAATCCAATTCCTCTTGCGCCCTTGGTCCGGTAGCGATATTAATCGGCATGCGAATATTTCTTCTGCCCCCTTCTGCAAAGGCTGCATTTTCGATAACATCCAGGGCATTAATCACTTCCCTGGCTTTGCCTAGAGCCATTGGAGTACCCTGCATCCAGAGAGCCTGTTGGTTTGTATCAGTAGTAAGTATTTCTACCGGCACATCCAGATCATCCAAAATGTAACTTTCCATGTCGCCGGCAGCAACATAAAAAAGATTATAGCGGCTTAAAAGCATCCGGTTGTCAAAATCATCGTAGAGACGATCTCGATCGCCAACGATGTAGTTGCGTCCTATGGTCAGGTAATCAAGGCCTTTTTTTTGCAAAACAGTTTGGAGGGTTGTAATCGGTGAAAGCTGTGAAGTTTTGATGGTTATTTCGTCCGATTCCTCGAGAAATATAATGTTGCCGTCAAGCTTGATGGCAATCATCGATAAGACATCAAGTAGATCAGCGTTGCGGACATCGATTGAAATAGTGTCGGTGTAACCATTGGTGATCCGGGGTTCCTCATCGGGATCCATGATATCCAGTGCATCGGCATATAATTGATCGGAAAGGACTCCGGATTGCTCCTCACCATCGCCCTCTGCTGATTCGGTTTCAGGGTTTGCATTTTCCACTTCTGCGTTATTTTGAGTTTGTTCTGCAGAATATTGATCTGTACTAAGGGTTCCCGGAAGAATTGAACAGTTAAGAGTTGCAAAACCAAAGGCCAGAACAACAGTTCCCGCAAGTAACCAGCGTCGATCTAAAGTAAATGAAGGTTTCCTTCTGCGTCTTGTCCTCATTTATTGATCTCCCTCCTGATCAGCTTCATCCCGGTTGCCGCTTAAAGATCTTGTCTCCGGAGGTTTATCC